>JAGVUH010000684.1 GCA_019136395.1 Gammaproteobacteria bacterium | reverse complement strand
GCCCAGCCCGTATTGCATGGGGGTCTCCTTGCCGGGGAGGTAATGGGCGGTGCGGGCGTCGATCCAGACGCCATTGCGCCAGTCGGTGACCCAGATCTGGGTGCGGGGGTCCTCACGCCAGGGCTGTTCGTCCAGCCAGATGAGGGCGCAACCGATGTCGTCGAAGAAGTGCAGGCTGGACTTGCCGTCCGCCTTGAAGGCGCGGATCTGGGCGGAATAGGTGCGGGCGGAGAGGACCATGCGACAGCGCTCGCAGGTGATCCGGTCCCACTTCACGTCCACGGGACCGGTGCCGGGATCACCGCAGCCGGCCAGGCTCAGCAGCGCCACCAGCAGCAGCACGGCAGTGCCAATCCCGCCCCCTCCCGACGGGGAGGGCAAACGCGGGGCCCTTGCGCCAGGCTCACGCCCCCCTTGTGGGGGAGGGTTGGGGCGAGGGGTGGGGCTAGCGGGCACGCGGGGCTCCCGGGTCGACTTGAGCTTGCTCCTCCAGACTGAGACGGCCGATGAGGGCCGCGTAGCGCGACACCATCCCGAGGAACCGCAGCCGGTCGGCGCCGGGCACCTGACCCCGCCAGCTCAGGCCCTGGTCCGGGCCCTGATCGGGGGAGGTGAAGCCCCAGGGGGCGATAGCGCGGGCGAAGGCCTCGTCGGCGCGGGTCAGGGTGAGGTGGCAGGCCAGGCGGCTGGTGAGATCCACCAGGTCCGCCACCCGGTCGTCCAGCACCACCTGGCCCTGGTCCAGTTCGATGACCCGGTTGACCAGGGCCGCCACCTCATCCAGGCGATGGCTGGAGATGAGCATGGCGGCGCGGTCCTGGCGCTGGGCCAGGAGGTCGAAAAAGATGCGCCGCGCCTGGGGATCGAGGTTGGCCGCCGGCTCGTCGAGGATCAGGAGGTCGGCCTCACGCCCCAGGGCGATACTGATGAGCAGTTTCTGTTTCTGCCCGCCGGAGAGCTTGACGAAGGGGTGGCGGCGAAAGCGCTCCACATCCAGGCCCAGGTGGCCGGCGACCGCGACCATCCGCGCCGGATCGGCCTGGCAGACCCCGGCGGCGAAGGCCAGGAGCTGGCCCACCGGCATGCGCAGGGGCGGCGGCAACTGGGGCACGAAACCGATGCGGGCCAGGACCCGCTCCCGCTGCTGGCGGGGATCGAGCCCATCGATGGTCAACCGGCCCTGATAGTGGTACTCCCCCAGCAGGCAGCGGATAAGGGTGGTCTTGCCGGCGCCATTGGAGCCGATGAGCGCGACGCGGTGGCCGCGCTCGATCTCCAGGTCGATGCCCTGGAGGACGGTCTGGCGGCGGAAGCGCTTAACCAGCTGTTCAAGATGGATCATGAGGCCCCCGTCCCGCCGCCCCCCCCTTTGCCCCTGGTGGGGGAGAGGTCCCTGGAGAGGGGGCAGTCAGTCGCGGCAACCCATTTCTCCCCTCCCCCCTCGCGGGGGAGGGGCCGGGGGAGAGGGGGTCAGTCAGTCGTGGCAACATCAGAGTACCTTATCCAGCCCCTTGACCGTGAAGTTGAGGGAATCGGTCGGGCAGATATCGACGCACAGGCCGCAACGGGTGCAGTCGGCGCCGATGTCCGTCAGCACCGCGCGCGCCCGGCCGCGGATGGTGACATCCAGGACGTGGGGCACCATGCAGATGGCGCGGCAGTCACCCTCGTGATGGCAATCCTTGACGCTGTATTGCACCCGCACTGGCGACAGGACCCCCACCAGGCCATAGGTGACGCCGATGGGGCAGATATAGCGGCACCAGGCGCGGCGGGAGACGAAGACCTCGAACAGCAGCAGGGCCAGCACCCAGAGCAGGGCCAGGCCGGGGCCATAGATGAGGGCGCGGCTGAGAATACCGGTGGGGGAGATGGTCTCGAAGAGGGTGTAGCCGGTCACCACCGTCAGCACCACGAAGAGTAGATAGAACCCGATGCGACCCATGCGGTGGAACTTGAGATCCACGGCCAAGTTGCGCTTGGCCAGCCAGAGATGGATCTTCTCCGCCCCTTCCGCCAGGAGGTGATAGGGGCAGGCCCAGGAACAGAAGGTGCGCCCCCCCAGCAACCACCACATGATGAAGACCGTCACCGTGCCGATGACCAGGTTCAGGACCAGATGCTTGTAGGCCAGGATCACCTGGAGGGCGGAGTTGAGGTCGGCCAGGTGAAAACCGACCAGCCGCGAGGCGGTCAGTGCCCCTTCCAGCAACTGGACATCAAAATAATAGGAGACGACGAACAGCAGGTTGGCGATGATCAGGGTCGTCCAGCGGCGGTTGCGCCATTTATGCCGATCCGCGGCCTGGGCCCGTCCGGCCTCCACGGCGCGGAGCCCGTCCTTGGTCAGTTTCTCCTTGCGTTTCTCCGTCATGATCTCGACCACCTCGGGGCGGCGGTCATCGGGACCGGGCTTGACGGGGTCCAGGCCGATGATCTGGCGCAGGGAATCGACGATGTAACTCATGGCGGCGACCTCAGACGGCGGGTGCCACGTCGGTGACGCGGTCGATGTCGATAACGATGGCGGCGGGTTCCACGGGGCAGATCATCTCGCAGACGCCGCAGCCGACGCAGCCGTCGAGGACGACGGGCAGGGCCCCACCCTTGGCCTGGGGTTCCAGGCGGATGGCGGCGCGGGGGGGGCACTGGTTGGTGTCGCCCGACGGCGGCTTGCCCCCCGCGCACTGGGCGAGACGGATCTCGATGGGACACTGCCGCCGGCACAGGTCGCATAGGTCCAGATCGTAGGGCTGGTCGGCGACCTGGGTGGGATTCCAACGATCCACCTCGTCGTAACGCAGCTTACCGGTGAAGTTGGGGCCCCGGGCCTGGCCCTTGAAGCCCTGGCCCAGGACCGCCAGGCAGGACTCGGGACGGGAGAGCCGCGCCAGCCCCATGCGCGCCTGGGCCGGATAGTTGATGTCGTGGGTCAGGGCGCCGGTGGGGCAGGCGAGGACGCATTGCAGGCCGTCGCAGGAGAAGTCGCAGGCCTGATCCCGGGCCTGGATATAGGGGGTGCCGATCCCAACGCCATCGATCAGGTCGGCAAGGTGGATGGCCTCCACCGGGCAGACCTGGACGCACTGCCCGCACTTGATGCAGGCGGCGAGGAATTCCTGCTCCTGAAGCCGGTCCTTGATGGCCCCCGGCGGGCGCAGCCGGGCCTGGGCCTGGCCGATCAGGGGGATCAGGCCCGCCAGAGTCGCCCCCAGGACGCCAATACCGAGGACGCTGGTGCGGATGAACTCCCGGCGGCTCTGCTCGCGCCGCTTGGGGCTGACGGTCGGGCGGGATCGGGCTGGCGCCTGGGCCTTGGCGGGCCTGGATGCTGGACTGGGGGTTGGGCCCTGGTCGGGGCGGGACGCGGGTCCGGGGCCCGATGAGCCGGTAGGATCGGTGGCCGAGCCGGAAGCCGGCTGGGGGGCGGGGTGCTTGGCTGTTGCCATGGCTAACTACTCGGGGTGTCAGTCGGTCGGACGGGTCACTCGCGGCCCAGGGATTGGCGCAGGGCCTTCAGGGCGTCGTAACCACCGCCGGCGGGGGCGGAACTGTCGGAAGCAGACCCGGCGGAGGCGGGGGCGGGGATGGAACTGCCCGCGGCGACCGTGGTGGGGGCGTAGGACCGGCCAGGGGCGGCGGAGGTGGCGGCTGGCGCTTCGCCCTCGTCCTCATCCATGACGATCCCCTGGGACTTGGGGGCATGGCGGGCGAGGGTGGCGAGGATGTCGATGGGGGTGTCCGCGGTGCGGATCGGCCGCTCATCACGGGCCAGGAGTTTGGGTTCGCTCAGGGGGGCCAGGCGCTCCAGGAAGTCGATGACCTCCAGCATGGGCGAGCCCTTGAAGAACTGGGCCTCCGGCAGGTCCATCCACAGGCGGTCGGCGTAGGCGTATTGCTCCAGGGGGGTGTCACCGATGCCGTCGCCATCCCGGTCGAAGCCCTCGTACTCGTCCCAGTAGTTGCCTTCCCAGGAATTGAAGGTCGCGCCCTTGCCGGCACCGCCCTCAAGGACGGTGGGGGTGATGTTCCCCTCGAAGCGGTTACCGACGAAGATGTTGCCGTCCCGCCCCGGCAGCCAACGCACCCCCACGGCGTTGAAGGCGATGAGGTTGTTGGTGAAGCGGTTGGTGGTGCCGGGCTGGTAGGGGGAGAGGTCCAGGTAGATGCCGGTGGCGCTGTACAGGACCTTGTTGCCGCTGATCTCCACGTCGGAGGAGTCCTTGAAGCCGATACCGACCCCGGTCGGACCGGAGGCGTTGACGATGGTGTTGTTGCGCAGGATGACGCCATCGCTGTACATGACGAAGATGCCGACGCTGTTGTCCTCGTAGAAGTTGTCTTCCACCAGATTGACGTGGGAATACATGAAGTGCAGGGAGTAGCGGCCGCCGCGGGCGTTGTTGCGGGCGATGACGTTGTCCTTGGAGTACCAGACCACCGTGTCCCGGGAGTCACGGATGACGTTGTCCGTCGCCTGGTTGTTGTAGCTGTACCAGAAGCGGATGGCGTCGCCACGGATGCCCAGTTCCACCGGCTTGGAGGAGATGCGGTTGCGGCGGACGATGTTGTTGCTCGACTGCTGCAGGTCGATGCCGAACAGGCAGTGGTCGATGACATTGTCCCTGATGACGTTGAAGTTGCCGCGCACCTGGACACCGGCGTCGATGTCGTTGTGGGAGTCACCGGAATTGGTCAGGCGCAGGTTCTTGAGGGTGGCCCCGTCGGTCTGGAGCAGGACGACGGTGCCCTTGCCCCCGCCGTCGATGACCACCTGGTCGCGGCCGTCCAGGGTCAGGGGCTTGGAGATGACCAGGGGCCCGGCGTAGGTGCCGGGTTCCAGGACCAGGGTGTCACCCGGCTTGGCCGCGTCCACCAGGGATTGCAGCGAGGCCGGGGCCGATAGTGGGGCGGCTTGTGGGTCGGGTTGGTCCCCCAGGCAGAGCGGGGGCGGGACCAGCCCCGCGACCATGGCCAGGAGCAGGAGGGGGAGCAGGGCGCGGGAGACGGCGCGACGGAGCAGGTCCGCCGCCAGCCAGCCCGATCCACCGTCCTGGCGGCCTGGTTGGCCGGTTGTGACCAGCCCAGAGACCTGGATCCTCACCTCGCCTCCCGCATCCCCTTGCGTCTGACCAGGGCCAGGACCGCCAGCACCACCGAGAACAGCACCATGAGGCCAAAGCCCAGAGAGGGGTAGGAATGGGTGGCGAACTGGGCGACCTTGCCGTCACCAAAGACGGTGGGCATGAAGGGCTTGACGGTGAAGGCGCCCATGTCGTTCAGGGTGTGACCGTACCACCAGAGCCAAGCCGCGTAGTCGATGATGAAGAACAGTGGCAGGGCCAGGGGTGCCAGGACCAGCAGCCAGAAGAGGAGGCCGGCGCCCTTCCAGGCGCCCCACAGCAACAGCAACATGGCCACCACCAGGACCCAGAAGAAGGCATGGGTCGCGATCGCCATGTCCCGCACCATGGGTGCGATCATGACCGGATCGTTGAAATAACGCCCCAGGCTGGTTTCATAATGCCAGAGCAGGGTCTGAATGCCGCTGCCGGTCCATTCCTGGCGTTGCCCCGGCGGCAGGCGTTCCTGGGTCTTCTCGAACCGGCTCTCCAGGCTCTCGATCAGAACCTCCTTTTCCGACTCACGATCCTTCCTGGCCTGGTCAGCCCCGGCGACGGGGGCGGCGGCTTCACCCAATTCAGCCCGCATCCGCGCCAGCAGGGCATCGGCGGCGGAGAGCTTGGGCGCTTCCTTCTCCATGCCCCCCTCCTGATCCAGGGCGGTGACCAGGGCCGTCAGATAGCCCAGATTCTGGTACTCAAGCCCATCCTCGCCATACAGGGTGAGGCCCATCCAGCCCAGGATGCCGGCGAACCCCAGGCCCATGATGATCAGCCGCGGACCCCGGCCAGGGATGGCAAACCCCAGGACCATGACCCCCAGCAGGCTGATGATGAAGGGGGAGAAGGCCCGCTCCACCACGCCCCCGGCGGCGATGGGGTACATGCCGACGTAGTGGTTGATGGTGTCCATTTCGTGGACGCAATCCAGGGCCTCGTCCTCATGGATCTCCGCCTTCTCGACCTTCTGGCAGCCGTTGAAGACGCCGTTCATGTGGAAATGGATCCGCACCCCATCGGGGAAGGACTCGGGGGGGTAATTGGGCGCGGTAAGGGAGACCCACCAGATGGGAGAGTAGTAGATGGCCGCCAACAAGCCGATGGCGACCAGCGCCAGGAGGCCGGCCACCAGGCCTCGGGAGGCATTTGTCTGCGCGTTCATCTTAGATACCGCCAATTGCTGATGAAGGCTGGATCGGCCACCGGCCGTGGCCGGCGGGTCGAGGGAGGCCGGTCAACCCGGAGGCTGGCCGGGTCCCGGCCGGCGTGATACCGGTCGGGAGGCGTGGATGACGAGGGAAAGCCGCTCGCCCCGGGAAGGGCCCCTGTTACCCGAAGTTACTCGAAGTCCGGGTTCTTCCAGTCGCTGGACTCGGCCAGCAGCTCCTTGGGTGGCTTGAGCCGGGAGGTGTAGTCACTGACCGCCAGCACGTCGCGCTCGGTGAAGTTCTTGACTTGCTCGACCATGTCCGGGTTGGCATTTCGCCGTTTGCCGTTTTTGATCTCGCTGAACTGGCGCACGATGTAGTTGTAGTGCTGCCCATGGACCCGGGGATAGTACTTGTCGTTGTCACCCTCGCCCGTGGCACCATGGCAGCGCACGCAGTTTTCCTCGTACAGCTTTTTGCCATGCTCCAGATCATCACCGGGGCCGAGACCGTTCTGAGGCGTCATGGGCAGTTTGGCCAGGTAGGCGACCACGTCCGCCAGGGCCTGGGCCCCACCGATCTGGGAGGGCAGGGCGAAGGGATACATGGTGGGGTTGTCACGGTTGCCGGCGCGGATGTCGGCCAACTGCTTGACGATGACATTGTGGTGCTGGCCGGCGAGCTGCGGGAAGGTGCCGTCGTCCAGACCCCATCCCTCGGGCAGGTGGCAGGCGGCGCAGACCTCATAGACGTCACGGCCATTCTCGGCATTGCCCTGGAGATGGAGGGCCTCATCCTGTTCGCCACCGCCCTCGTTCCAGGCCAGGGCGGCGCCCGAAAGACTGACGGCGATGGCCGCAACGGCCAGGCGAAGCGTCTTGTTACTCATGTTCAATACTCCTGCATGCGATCGGGGACTGTCGGGCCCGGGGAAATCAAGGGATGCCACCGGTGCCGCTGATGATCAGACTAGTTCCCCAGACCGGCTGCTACTTTGACCAAGGTCAATTAACCACACGCTAACTCTCATGAGGCGGCGCGCCACGCCACTGAAAATGAAAGACTTTGTCGCGACTCTCACGCTCAAGCCGGGGATTTATTTCAGGGTGCCCAGCCAGTTGGCGATGGCGCGCAATTCATCGTCCGTGACCAGGTGCATGATGGCCTTCATGGCCACCGTCTGACCGTTGTTGCGGGCCCCACTCTGGATGTCCTTCATCTGATTGAAGGCGTAGTCCGGATTCTGGCCAGCGAGCTTGGGATAGACGGGCAGGATGGGCGTGTTGGCGTCCTTGCCGTGACAGGCGACGCAGGTCTTCTTGGCATAGAGCTCGGCCCCGTCCAGGGCCAGGGCGTTACCAGCGACGCCCAGCCCAAGGGCGAGGCTGAGGGCGGGGAGGAGGGCCTTGAGGCTTTTCATGATGCGATAACCTTTACTGACACGAAATGAGGGTGAGCACCCAGGTCCCTGTGCCAACCCTCCCGCTCCGGTCAATGACCGGCATCAGGAGGGGGCATGGGTTAACGGGGGATCAGGGCTTGGTTGGCTTGGCGCCACCCTCGTCAAGGAGGGCCTTGGCGCGCAGACCCAGGTCGGCGGCCTTCACCTGATACTGCCACCACTGGTTGGCCCAGAGCATGGCGTTCTGCCAATCCTGTTTGCCGGCGGCCTCCTCGGACTTCTTCTTGGCGTCCTGGGAGAAACCGAGCTGGTCGGTGGCGTCCTCTACCAGGGAGACGACCACCGGGAAGTCCTTGAAGTTACGCCCGGTGATATAGGCGACGACCTGGTCGATGACCGCCTGGGTCTCGTTGTTGGTCTTCACCTGGGTCTCATAGTCCGCCTGGCTGTAGGCCGTGCCCTCGACCATCTTGGCCCCCGCCTCCTGGTAGCCCTTGGGCTTGACCACCAGGTAACCCTGCATCTCCAGGTGCAGGGCCGAGCAGAACTCGGTGCAGTAGTAGGGGTAAACGCCCGGCTTGTCGGCGACGAAGTTGACGCTGGCCGTCTTGCCCGGCTCGATGGAGAGCTGGACGTTCTGGCCGTACATGGCGAAGCCGTGGACCTGGTCCTGGGCACGTTCCAGGTTGGTTAGGGCGATGCGGACGTTATCGCCCTCCACTGCCTCGATGATCTCGGGGGTGATGTGGGAGCGGATGACGGTGCCCTTGACCGTGACCGTGCACTTGCCCTCGGCGTCGCAGTTGCGCTCGGTGGTCTCGCGGCCGGCGCGGGTGGCGTCGGGGTGCTTCTGGTCGGTGCGGCTGTCGGTGCCGGACTTGTAGCGCACCTCGGGCTTCAGCTTGTCGGCGGCGATGGCCACGGCGTAGTGGGGCTCGCCCAGGGGCAGGGGCATGTCATAGAGGAGCTGCATCTTGTCGTTGCCGATGTCGATGAGCTGATGGTTTTGCGGATGCAGGGGACCCACCGGCTGATGGCGGTCGATGGACAGCTTGTTGAGCGCCACCAGGTACTTGCCATCCGGCTCCACCGAGTCGCCCTCCATGGTCATGAGGTGGCCGATGTTGTAATGGATGGACAGCTTGTCCAGCACCTTGCCCTCGCAGTAGTCGTACTTGGCGACCTGGGAGTCGACGTAGAGGGAGGTGTAGGCGATGCAGGGCTTGCTGTCGAACTGGGTGTGCAGGGGGCCCAGGCCCAGATTGACCTGGTGCTGGAGCACGTCCTGCATGGCGATGATGGGCACCCCATAGGGGTCCTTGCCCTCGAACTTCTTCTCGGCGATGGCCTTCTGGATCTTCTCGAAGCTGAAGACCGACACATGGCTGTCGAGCTTGCCGGAGACGATGATGAACTTGCCGTCCGGGGTCACGTCAACGCCATGGGGGCTCTTGGGCTCGGGGATCAGGTAGAGCAGCCCTTCGGCGATGGCCTGTTCCATGGGGATGAAGTAGTAACCCTTCTCCTGCTTGACCTTGCCGGCCTTGACCAGTTCCTCGGCCTTCTTCCAGTTGGTCACGTGCAGGAAGTCGGTGTCCTTGGAGGAGCAGCCGGCCTCGAAGGGCGGACGGCCGCGCTCGATGCCGCCGACGTAGCGCTCCGAGCAGAAGGAGTTGGTGAAGCCCCAGCCATAGCTGGGCCCCTTGCCGGCGTCGGAGAGGTCCTGGCTGTAGGGCCCCAGCTCGAAGGTGAAGGAGTTCTCGGGTTCGAGGCGCCCCTTGTCGCGGTTAAACTTCCAGTAGGTCAGACCGCCGCGGTACCGGTCATTGAAGGCCTCCAGGGGCACGAACCCATCCTCGATGAGGGGCGCCGCGTATTGGGCGGCCTCCATGACGTATTCGGTGTTGGGGGTGACGAAGGCGCCGCCATGGGCGGACTTGAAGAAGGGGTTGGCGACGATCTGCTTGGTCTCGAAGTCATGCAGGTCGACGACCGCAATGCGGGGATTGGCCTTGTCGTTGATGAACAGGTAGCGCCCGTCATAGGCGCCCTCGGTCTCGGAGATGGCCGGGTGGTGGGTGTCACCGTAGTTGATGTCCTTGCCGCGGATGCGCCCCTGGGCCAGGACCGCCTTGGACTCCTCGTCGAAGCCATAGCCCTGCCAGGGCTCCGGGGTGAAGACCCCGATGTACTTCATGATGCGCATCGAGGGGATGGCGTAGACGATCACCTGGCCCGACTGGCCGCCCGAGCTGAAGACCACGTACTCATCGCGGCCGCCGCTGGGGACATAGGTCTTGGCCGCCGCCAGCAGGTCCTTTTCGCTCAAGCCGCGGCGCTGCATCACGTCCTGGAGGGACTCCGCCGACCAGGCCGACGAGGCCGCTCCTATCGCCAGGATGGTCCCGACCGCGACGGCTAATCCGCGCCTGGAAAACTTGTTCATGGAACTGCCCTCGTGAAGCTGAAAAAAACTGGTACGCCGGCGTGCCGCGGGGCTCGCCGTTAGAATCAACCTAGTCCAGGAATCGGGGATGGGTTTTGACCGAGGTCAAAATAGGCCAGCGGATGAGCATTTAGTTGATCTGAGTCATATAACGCGCCGACTGTGGCAAATGCCACGGTTGGCGGGAGTCAGGGGTGGGCAGGGAGTCAGGGGGGGGCAGGGAGTCAGGAGGCGTGGGCATGGGGCCGGGGCGAAAAGGGGGAAAGGTTGGAAAGGAGGGGATGGCGGGAAGGGTGGGAAGGGCGTAGATGGCAGGGTGCGGGGGAATCCCGCGTCCCGTCAGCCTGGGGTTGTGCCGTGATTATTGACCATAAAGCCAGAATCTCCGGGGCTCCCCAGGGCGGCGATTTCCTCCAGGCCCTTGAGGTTCAGCACGTGGATGCGGCTGCCGCGCACGGCAATGATGCCCCGCGTGCTCAGTTCCTTTTCGATCCGGGACAGGGTCTCGGGCTTGATGGACAGGCGGGAGGCAATGATCCCCTTGCGCAGGTCGAGTTCCACGGCCAGTTTGTAAGGGGGGAGATGGGACAGAAGATAGCAGGCGAAGCGACTACTGGCGGAATGCAGGGTCAGGTTCTCGATCTCCTGGACCAGCCCATGCAGCCGTTGGCTGAGGGCGCCCATGATGAGGAAGCAGGTCGCCACCGACTCCTGCAGCATCTGGGCGAAGTCCCGGGTGTCAAGACTGATCAGTTCGACCGGTTCCAGGGCCGAGGCGCAGACCGGATAACGCGCCTGGGCGAGAAACATCAGGGCCTCGGCGAAGGTCTCCCCGGGGCCGATGATCTCGATCACCTTCTCGGCGCCATCCACCGCCAGGCGGAACAGCCGCAGGCGACCGCTCAGGACCAGGTAGAAATGCCGGGCGGGATCGCCCTGGCTGAAGAGCAACTGGCCTTCCTGCAAGTGCAGGCGGGAGGCATGGCGCTGAACACGCTCCAGTTGCTCATCGGAGAGGCGGGACAACAGCAGAGCCCGCCGCAATTCTTCCATCATGATCAAGACCTTGAGAATGTCATGCCCCGTGGGGGTGGGGCACCCCAACAGACGGGCACGGCCCAGGTTGGCAAACGATAAAAGAAATTTATCGGTTGCCCGGTGGGCCGGCCTTGATCAAGGTCAATTCGCCGGGAAAGGAGACGATCTCCCCCGGCGTCGCGGCAGGACTCAATCCACCGGCGCGGCGGCCCTGGCTGGTTCACGCGTGGGCAGGGCCACCTCAACCGGGGAGACCGTCAGGGCGTCGATCTCCTCCTGGCTGAGCTGATCCTTGCCGCCACCACAGGCCATGATCTGGACGTTGACGTCGTTCAGGTTGGCTGAGGGCGGGTTGACCGTCAGGGCGTCGATCTCGGCCTGGCTGAGCTGGTCGGGGCTGCCGCCGCAGGCCATGATCTGGGCCTGGAGGTCGCCCTTGATCTTGCGGGTGTGCTTGCCCTTCCAGTCGGTGCCGCCCTCGGCGACGCGGGTCTTGGAGGTGTCGAAGTGGAAGTCGACCTTCTTCTTCGACTGGGGTCCCCAGTAGTTGACCTTGCCGAGGTCGTAGAAGGTGCGCTGGAAGCCGGCCTTGAGGAAGGCCTTGAGGCAGCCCAGCAGGTAGCGCCGCCGTTCCCCGCTGCCCGCCCAGGGGTAGGAGAAGAAGGCCTTGTACATGTAGAAGCGGCGGTAGTTGTGCATCACCCGGTCGAGCAGTTCGGCGCGGTCCATGGCCGCCGGCTTGATGATGGGGGTGACGAAGTTGTACTTGTCGTAGTCGAAGATCTCGACCTTGTCCCCCAGCTCGCGGAAGAGGTCGGTGAAGGGCCAGGGGGTGTACATGGCCCAGTTGGCCAGGTCCGGGTTCCAGTCCCGCGCCATCTGGTAGGTCTCTTCCAGGGTCTCGCGGGTCTCGTTCTCCAGGCCGACGATGAACTGGGCCTCGGTGAGGATGCCGGCGTTGCGCAGCAGTTCGATGGCCCGCTTGTTATCGGCGACCGTGGTCTCCTTGTTGAAGCGGTTCAGCTTGAGCTGGGCCGCCGCCTCGGTGCCGAGGGAGACGTGGATCAGACCGGCCTTGCGGTAGAGGGGCAGCACGTCCTCATCGCGCAGGATATCGGTGACCCGGGTGTTGATGCCCCAGAGGATGCCGAGATCCCGGGCGATGAGCTCCTCGCAGAAGGCGATGAACTTCTTGCGGTTGATGGTCGGTTCCTCGTCGGCGAGGATGAAGAAGCCGACATCGTGGTCGCGCACCAGGGCCTCGATCTCGTCCACCACCTTCTTGGGGCTGCGGATGCGGTAATCGCGCCAGAACTTCCACTGGGAGCAGAAGGAACAGGTGTAGGGGCAGCCGCGGGCCATGTTGGGGATGGCCACCCGCTTGCCCAGGGGGATGTAGTTGTACTTGGTCCAGTCGAGGATGCCCCAGTCCGGGGTGATGGCGTCCAGGTCCTTGATGGTGGGGGCCGCCGGGGTGGCGACGATCTGGCCCTCGTCGATGTAGGCGATGCCCTTGACCTGCCCCCGGTCCGCGGGCCAGCGGCCCTCGTCGACGGTGCGCGCCAGCTCGACCATGACCTCCTCGCCCTCGCCGCGGACGATGGCGTCGATCCAGGGGGCCTCGCCGAGGACCTGCTGGTACATGAAGGTGGCATGGACACCGCCGAGGAGGGTGACGATAGCCGGATCGACCTCCTTGACGATCTCCAGCACCCGCTGGGCCTTGTAGATCGAGGGGGTGATGCAGGTGCAGCCCACGATGTCCGGCTGGGCCTCGCTGATAAGCTGCCGCAACTGCTCCTCGGGGATGTTGTCCGTCATGGCGTCGATGAACTGGACGTCCGTGAAGCCAGCGGTCTTCAGCGCACCCGTGAGATAGGCGACCCAGGCCGGTGGCCAGGTTCCAGCGATCTCGGCGCCGCCGGAGCGGTAGTTGGGGCTTAGCATTTCGCGGCTAAATCCTCCTTGATACAGGTCAGGAATTCACGCTGGCCAGCCGCCGCCATGGACCGGGACCCCGACGCCTAGGGGCACTTGGCCTTGTCGCCGGGAATCTTACCCGTCAATTGCAGGAAGCTATCGAAGGGCCCCATGACCCCCATGGCCTCCCCCTTGGGGCCCTTGAACTTGAGCTTTCCCGTCATCATCGCGCCCATGGCCCCGCAGCCAAACTTACCCTCGCCCATGCAGGTCCAGTCCTCGTCCGTGGCGTTCATGAGGTAATCGACCTCCGCGTTCAGGCTGGCGGTCTTGACCTTGCCGCCATAGGTGCAGAGGGCCTTGCCGTCCTTGTCGCTGATCTGCAGTTCCACCCGGCTGGCCTCGCCGCACTTGTCCCGGTAGAGTTGGATGACCTTATAGCCACGACCGGCGTTGTT
>JAGVUH010000372.1 GCA_019136395.1 Gammaproteobacteria bacterium | reverse complement strand
GCGATGGTTTCCTCGTTCGGGATCAGGGGCTCGAACGGCAGTGCATGTTCACGCGCAATGCGGGTCATCATGATGCGAAAGGCATCAGATACCGTCAGACCCATCGCTTCGAGGACGGTAGACGCTTCATTCTTGACTTCTTCGCTGATTCGGGCACGCACCACAGTTGTCATGACTTTCTCTCCTTATGAGGCTTTGTCGCTACAGTGTAGCCCAGATGAGCTCATCGGAGATGACGGCGCTCTGGCCGTTTCTCGCGTAGGTGCTTGATGTCCTCAGCGCTGAACTCACAAGCAGGCTTGGCCGCGCGGATCCGGTTCGCGGGAGACCTAGCCGGTCTTGAGACCGGTTACTGGGTCCACGAAAGACAGGGGCTGGTCACGCCGCGGTGCCATCCACGCCGGTGGACCGCCGGCTTCAACGATCTCTTTGGGGTGGGCGGCCTGCCAGGGTCGATCGGCTCTGAGCATCCATTTATCCCGCGTGACGATGACGGGCTGGGGCAGATATCGGCTGGCGAGGGTGACGATCAGCAGGTCTTCCAGGTCATCGCCCGGCTGAGGATCGAGGGTGAGAAATTCATTCCCCACTTGCGGTAGAGGCTTGAGCAAGCCAAGCACTTTGCCAACCACGGCCCGCGCCGCCTCTGTGGCCTGGGCGTGGTTCTGGGTCTGGAGGGCAAGGGTCTTCTCGACCAGGTAGTGGACGGTGGTCAGGCTATGGGGGGCGTACCAGCCCTCGCACTCACCCCGCGCGACCATTTCCAGGACCTGAACGGCGTAGGGGTAGAAGTGGCCACGGGCGAGGATGGCGTCGACCAGGATATTGGTGTCGAAGACCAGTTGCACGGGGCTGGTCCGCATAGGCTCAGCGGCCAAGGTAGCGCTCCTCGATCGCTTCCAGGTAGAGCTGATGATCGTCACCAATGCTGCTGGCGGGCCGGGTCACGGCCAGTGGGCCAAGCAGGCTGTTGAGCTCTTCTTGCAGGCTGCCAGGGGTGGCGGGAGGGCGCTGGGGGGTGAACCGCGGCAGGGGGGCGAGTTCCGCCGGATACCAGTCGCGAAGGGGGGCCAGATGGTCCTCGGGGATGGTGATGACGAGACGGGAGGGGGCTTCGGGCCTGAGGTAAAGGGGTTGGGCGAGCCGAACCTGGCCGTGGTCAAAAATGAGTTCCGCTTGCATGGGATTAGTCTCCGGTTCTGACCTGTTCGCCTTGCAGGATATAGGTTGTGCCGGTGTGGGGACAGCGGGCGCTGCCCTGCCCGGTCAGGGGCAGGTCGAGGCGTTCGCCGTGTTGGCTCATCCAGCCGATCTGGCGGGCGGGGACGCCGGCCATGAGGGCATGGGGTTTGACGTCCCTGGTGATGACGGCGCCGGCGGCGATGAAGGCGTATTCGCCCAGGGTGACGCCGCAGACGAGGGTGGCGTTGGCGCCGATGGTGGCGCCCTTCTTCACCAGGGTGCGGCGGTGGTGGTGGCGAGGACGTAGCTGAGGTCGGGCTCGCGGTATTTGTTGAGCGGCGTGGGGACGCAGAGGATGAGGGCGTCGCAGTCCCGGGCGCGGCTGAAGTCGGTGGTGGCGCTGAAGCCCCGGGCGCGGGCGCCGGCGATGGCGGCGGCGGGGATGTGTTCGATGTAACTCTGGCCGGCGTTGAGCTGCTCGACCTTGGCGGGGTCGATGTCGAAGCCGAGGACGGGGTAGCCGACCTCGGCGTAGCGCAGCATGAGCGGCAGGCCGACGTAGCCGAGGCCAAGGATGCCGATCTGGGCTTGTTTGGTGTCGAGGCGGGTGAGGAGGTCCATGGGGGAGGTGTCCGGGGCGGTGTGGTGACTGCGGTCTTGCATGACGGCGAGTTTCAGGGAGATGTCACCTGAGATGGTTTTGGGGCGGTAGACATCTGGCCAAACCGTGTGAGCCGCATCGTCGGATAGGCTAGTGGTCCAATGTTGCGCTGTATCGCGTGGCAAGATCGCTTAAGGTGTTGACATCCAGATCCGGCAGCCCGGACTGCCGCCATGCCGTGTAATCAAATCGATCACGACTCAAAGCCGCAAAAAAGCGCTCGGTCTCGATGGTCCCCAAAGCCTGGATGAGCGCCTGCATACCGGCTTGGCGAATTTCTGCCTCAGTTTTCATACCAGTTTTCCACTTGAGCCAGGGCATCTGCTGGCGGTAAGGCGATAATATCGGAGTGGGCCCTCAATTTCCGTAACAGGGCATCGTCAGTGGTGACAAAAATATTCGCGCGTGCGGCGATGGCGCAGGCGACATGCAAGGCATCGAAGGATTTTATCCCTAATTTCGCCAGATCACGACCGGTTTCAAGGATTGATTCACTTTCTCTAACTCGAATTACCGCCAGGTCACGCCAAAGTTGAATGGCGATAGCCCGCTCATGAAATGGATGATTCTGTTTTGGGTCTGATCGTCGTAGGGTCGATTAAAACAGCAGGTATCCAGGTAAAGTAACATTGGGGCCTGTTTCTGAAATGTATTCCGTCGGCGTCATAGCCGCCCGTCCACCTGATCCGCGGGTAGGACGGCCTTGACATCGTAGAGGACGCTCTTGGGTTTGCCCAGGGCACGGAGACCGGCGACGCCCATCGCGATGAACTGGCGGTGGGCGACGGCGAGGATGAGGGCGTCGTAGGGGCCGATGCTCCCCCTCTCCCCCGGCCCCTCCCCCGCGAGGGGGGAGGGGTGATCAGGCTGGCGCGGCGGCGTCCCATCTTGCCCCCTCCCCCCTGGTGGGGGAGGGTTGGGGAGAGGGGGAGCGACCCACGGTAGCTCCGCCAGGCAGTGCAGCCCATACTCGTGCTGGGCCTCCGCCCGGTCGATCCAGGGGTCGTAAACGTCGACGCGGATGCTGTATTCGCGCAGGGCGTCGATGATGTCCACCACCCGGGTGTTGCGCAGGTCGGGGCAGTTTTCCTTGAAGGCCAGGCCGAGGATCAGGACCCGGCTGTTGCAGACGCCGATGCCGCTTTGCAGCATGAGTTTGACCACGGTCTCGGCGACGTGGGCGCCCATGCGGTCGTTGATGCGCCGGCCGGCGAGGATGACCTCGGGGTGATAGCCAATGGCGATGGCCTTGTGGGTGAGGTAGTAGGGGTCAACGCCGATGCAGTGGCCGCCGACCAGGCCAGGGCGGAAGGGCAGGAAGTTCCATTTGCTGCCGGCGGCTTCCAGCACCTCCAGGGTGTCGATGCCGAGCTTGCCGAAGATCAGGGCCAGTTCGTTCATCAGGGCGATGTTGAGGTCGCGCTGGGTGTTCTCGATGACCTTGGCCGCCTCGGCGACGCGGATGCTGCTGGCGCGGTGGGTGCCGGCGGTGATGATCTGG
>JAGVUH010000661.1 GCA_019136395.1 Gammaproteobacteria bacterium | reverse complement strand
GCCTGCGCCCGCAGCCGCGCGCGCGGCGTGGCGGCGGGCCGTGCCGCGGCGGCAGCGGCGGCGTCCCCGGCGGTAAGGACCAGGTGATCATCCCCGGTCGCGGTGAGTAAGGTGGCGTGCATTGAGCGGGATAAGGATGGGGCGAGCGCGCGAAGGGGGAGGGGCCCTGGGCAGAAAACCGCTGAGCCCGGTGACGCTAAACCGCCGCATCGTAGCAGGGGGGTGGCAAATGCAAGCGCCGGTTAAATCGCTTTGCAAAAAAATGGTCGGTAATGACAAGAAAGCCCCTAGTTGATCAAGCGCCACGCGCGGGGGAGGGTAGTGCGATGTACGCACCGACGGTCGAATCGGCGGGGACGGGCCCGGCGGGGACGGGAGACTTCACCGCGCAGTTCGCCCGCTATGCGGGGGACCGGGATCACCATGGTACGTTTGAGTTTTACCCCGAGTTCCGCGCCTTGTTACAGGACGCTCTGGCGTCCGCCACGGCCTTCGATACCGGGTGGGTCGGGGTCAAGAAGGAAATCATGTCCATTCGCCTGCGCTGTACCCGGCCGACGGGCAGTGGCGCGCGTGCTGTGAAGTGTCGCTCAGCGACGATTTGGACACGTCGGGTCACGGTGAACGCACCATCACCTGGACGGGGTTACCACCCGATAAGGCCCTGGAGGAACTCCGTGCGGGGTTGGGTGCGGCATTGGATGCGGCAGAAACACGGAACAGACCAGACGGCGCACGAGGAATACGTCGGGATTTGTGTCGGCCACGCCGGACGGTCCGCGCCAGGACTGGTGCTATACGCTCCTGTTGCCCAAGGAACCCGACATGGCCGGGGCGGAGCCCCCGGGGGACGTCTTTGACCATTGGGGCTGGGAGGATCTGGCGCCGCTGTCCGCGGACGACGACGCCGGCGCAGGGTTCTTCCGGGACGGTCTGGCGGACGTGGCACCGGAGGAAATCATCGGGCCCCAGGCGGCGCCCGCCGCTAACGATCCGTTCACGGCCGAATTGCGCGCCGCGTGTCTGGCGTGGGCGGTGGCTTATGTCCGTGGCGCCGCGGTCGGCACGCGCCACCCGGCCGGCCCGTTCTGCATCGAGCCGTGGATCTAGCCGCGGGCCGCCACGACACAAGGTTTCCTGTGTCACGCGCGGTCTTGCACCGGAACTGCCGTCCGCTAACCACCCCGCCTAAAGGAGGAGCGGGAGGGAGCGTCTATGATCTGAGCCGCACTTGCCCTCAATAAATGTTGAGTTCCCTCCGAAAAGCAATTCCTGGGCATATATCAGAAAATCCTGATGAATTATTTCGATTTTCATCAGAATGTTATAAGCATACGCGCTTTCTGATGTACCCGGTTTTCGACTTTTCGGAGGGGACTCAATGTTGACATCAGGTTGCGTCAAGCTAAATTAACAGTATATTTCTGCAAACACATCGCATTTTCCTACTATGATGCTTGGTGATGGCGCTGAGACTGAAGCGTTAGAGGCATTCGTCGAACAGCAATTTGGCGGCGATGCGGTAACACAGCTCAGGTCTATCAGGACTGGCGGTGACAACAACCATAAAGGCGGTGTGTACGAAAATTTCTTTGCCGTGGCGAAAATCTGCGAAATCGTTGCGAGTGAAGACAACCTGGCCGACTTTACGTTGTCAGCCCAAGAGTACAGCTACGTCGACGATCTCTGTCTGCGGCAACGGTCGAATAACACCAAGACTAATTACCAAGCGAAGAACTCATCCGGGAATGCCGCGCGATGGACGCCGACGCACGCAGAGCGATTCGCCAGGCAGACCGTGATCGATCTCGATTTTCACAGAGTGGATACGAGCAACCAAGTGCTCGTGGTCTCCTGCCCAAGCATGGCCGAGGCGAATCGCCAGAAGATTAGCCAATGCGGACGCGCCTCCTTCCGGTGCGAGTACTTTCCCTATTTTCCTGCCAGCGTGCAGCTCATATTCGGAGAGGATACAGTCAGAGAAAACTTAAAGGTGATCTGCGGATCGGATGATGTATCGACCGCCAACGCCGTGTTTTCGCTTCTGCTCGGGGTGTGGCTCTCGGCGCAGGCGGCTGCGCGATTAGATGACCTGGTGCGCCAGGCACGACACATATCAAAGCCCGATCTGTTCCTGGGCCTTGACCCCACGCCAGGGCCGCCCCCACCGTGGCTCACGGGCCTGTGCTCGAAGTACGCAGGGCTCGAACTGCACATTGAGGCCGGGCGTTATGTCGTGACATACCGCGGACTATCGATCGCAATGAAGGTGGAGATCGAGGCGCAGATGCCGGCCGCGTTGGCAACGGCGCAAACCTTAAACCAGGTGCTGTCGTATCTGATGTTGCAGGCGGCGCCAGAATTGGCAAACTGAAACTTGGGTGTCAACCATGGGTACTCCTGAAGCGCACCGTAGATTCGCGTCTTGTGCCGATGAGGGCGCAAAGAACGCCCTGAACACTCTGCTGGAAAGCACCCGGGAGCCGAGCGCGTATCGCGCGTCCATGACCGATATCGGGCGCCAACTCGGTCGCATTGTTGACAGCAGCATACCCATTGGAAGCAAATGCCTCGTTGTCGCCACCGCGGAAGACGCCGATTATCTGGCGGCGGGCGTCATCGAATCGCTGCGCAGCTCACGAGACATCCTGGCGGCCATTTTTTGGAATAATCACTACCCGCTCAACAATGGTAGCATTGCGCCTGTCGTCCATCGTTATTTGCAACCTGGATACCAGGATGCTGACTATCTCGTCGTGGTTAAGTCGATTATTTCATCAAGCTGTGTTGTCAGAACGAATATTCTGGCTCTGATCGAACAAATCTCCCCGAAGAGGATTTTTGTCGTCTCTCCGGTGATGTATATCGGGGCTGAAAACGCTTTACGCGACGAGTTTCCGCCCGCGATCGCCGATTTATTCGAGTTCGTCTATTTCGCCGTGGACGATTGCCGCACGGAAACCGGGGAGGTCCGGCCAGGCATTGGCGGCCAGGTGTACCAATTGCTTGGTTTAGAAGACCAGCCGGCACGTACCGGGTTTATGCCACAACTCGTGAAAACTTTGATGGCGCTCTGACCCTCTCAGGGATGCTCTGTTTCCTTACCCCTGTTTCATTCTGGCTACTGGTCCTCATCTGCATCATCCGCCGGCCGGCTGTCAACCGGATCCAGCGCGCGGCGCATCGTCTCGCGTTTTACGTCATAGACAGAGGTCACGATGGATAATTGCGGATCGAAGGGCGGGATGATCAGCACGGTTCCAGCTGGTGAAAAAAGCCTGGGTACGTCCTGTTATCTCGGCATTTGCTTTGATGCCGTGGATTTAACGGATACGCGTTGAGACGCATCCAGATACGCGATGCGGGCACTCTGCGACTTCACCTGTTCCAGAAGCGCCTGATCCTCTCTTTCAAGAGAGGATCGCTGCTGATTTCCATACTCGATGGCAGCCAGCACTTTCGCCTGCCACTGATCACCTGCGGTGTTATTGTCCCGGTCTTGGATGTATGAGTAGCTCGCAAGTATTACTGCAACCAATGCCAAGACTGCCGAAATGCCAACACATCACACCGCAATGTTGGTTTGAGAATTGCGTGTATGGCATAGCAACGGCTGAATATAACATTTACAGCAGACCCGTTGCTAGCAGCTAGCCTAAAAGTAGCAACACCCCCAAAAGTAAGTCTCTGGCGCATAATAATGATTATGTAAAGTGATGGCCGTGGCTTGCTGGGATTACCATCATCCTCATTTCAAACCGCTTGCTGACCGCCGACTATTACGAGCTCCCAGCGAACCAGGACAGCGTCTGGATCACCGTCAACAATATCAGCGTGTATATACGTCGCACCGACGAAGGCGTGGTGGTGGATCTGTACCCGGCGCAGCGGGAGATGGACGAGTGCCAGACCTCCACCTACGCCTTCTTTGCCGAGGCGGAGCCCGACGACGAAACCGAGGCCGAAGTTGAGGCCGCGCCCGGTGCGCCCGCCCCGGGGGCCTAGCCGCGCCCGCGCGGCGTTGTCGGCGGGCGGCGTGCCGGGCACTGGCGGACCGGTTGGGGGCGTGGCTTGGGGTACCGGGTGGGCGTGGCCGGACGCGCCCCAGGCGCACGGAGGACGAAGCATTGACCGTTGATAGCCCGACGTGGAAATGCCGCGCGGGCGTCGCCGCCCTGCGGGCCCCGCGCCTGGTTCCGCCGTCGCTTGCGCGCCTTGCCGCAGAGGATGATCAATAAGAACAGGTAGTCATCGGCGCATGTTCACCCCGGCGGTTAGGAATTTCCGACGCTGCCGGCCATGGAAAGCGAAGCGAAGGCCGGTAGTCCCCGGTAGGCGTCGGCGCGGGCGTCTGGCCGGCGTGGCGGAAGGGCGAAGTCCCGCAGCCGCAGAGGCCAGATGCAAGCGCATCCGATACGCCGTCAAGCCATTCGACGGAGGGCCATGACGAAGTCCGACCGCCCCCTTAGGGGCACGTCGTGACGTAGCCGTGGCCCGGAGCGGGGCGAACCGGGGCACCCGGGTTGTCGCCGAGCGCAAGGCGAAAGGGGGACTGGGACGTCCCGTTTCGCATCCTGAGCACGGCGACACTCCGACCGGGGCCCGCCAGGTAAAGTAGGAAAAAATTCGGCGTTTGGCGGGTGCTTTTCCAATCATGGGTGGATAACGGTCTGGCGGCCTTCCTTCAGCAACAGCGGGTCGAATGCGGCATCGACCGCGATCCACGGGCGCTGGAGCGGTTCATGTGCGACTACCCGGTCAAGAAGATTCATGACCGCGCCCAGCCGTTCCTGGCCACCCACCCGTTCACCGGACGGGAGGGGTCCTATGGCGACCCACCGTATCCGACCGCCGCCCGCCCCTCGCCGCGGCGTTACCGCGCCGACGATACGGAGCAGGTCCCTTCCGAGCGACGGGAGCGTCTCCCGCAACCGCCCTGCCCTGCCCGGTCATCCTCTCCGGCTACCCCTCGGCCTGGTATCACCCGCCCCTGGGGGCATGGCGGACGCCGGAACCGAGCGACATGAACCAGGCCGGGGCGCGCACCGAGCGGCGGTGGTTCAACTTCACCCCGCGGCGGCTGTTATGGGCCGGCGAGAGCGGCAAGAACATCACCGATTGCCGACGCATCCAGCGTATGGCCGACCACTGGACCCGGCGCTACCAGGCCATGCCCCTGCGAAGCGCTTGGCGGTACTGGCCGCCCTGATGGTCGTCGCGGCCGCCAACGGCTGAGCGCTTATGGCCCAGGTCGAGAAAGCCTCCCTGCCCGCGGAGAACGACGCCCTCCAGGACCGGTTCGCGTGTCTGTGCGCCGACGGCCAGCCGGGCACGGAGGGCCGTGCCCGCGTCGCGGCCCTGTTGCCGCTCTTGTGGCGAGGATCGCCGCGACGTTCCGGCCCAGGGGCGGCGAGCGGTGGACGCGCATCGACCGCGTCTTCGAGAAGGTCGTCAACCACGTCGCGGCTGAGCGCAAAGCCTGTCCCTACTGTGGACAGCAAACGAGGGGGCATTCCCGCCCGATCCCCCCCGTGGCCGGCGTATTCTGTCGCAATGATCTGTTTTATAGAGTTTTATGTGGTGCCGATGACCGCCGGGAAAGGGGTATCTGGCTACAACCCCCCCCGGCAGCGAAGGGCTTCGCTTCCGGCCACCGAAAGACTACAGAGCCGCGGGACAGTTCCCTGGTTGGAACCATTCCCTCCTGCGGCCGCGCTCGGGCGAAAATAGCCCTCCTTGGCGGATTCGCCAGCCGGTGCTCGTTGATCAAGCGTTGGACGGTTATAAAATACCTGGAAATGCAGACGCGAATTCACGCCCTGGCGTCCGTCGATCATTCAGTGCAGGACGTAAAGTTATTGGATATTTCGAGAGGATAGTGGAGGGGACCATGAGCGGTGAAAAAGAAGTTCGGCTGCGCGAAAGCGAATACCATCGACTGATGAACGCCGCGCGGCGGGTCGAAAATGAACCGTCGCGGGCCGCGGCCCTCGCTGCCCAATTGCGGCAGGCCCAGCGGCGTATGGAGGAGCAACGGGCCGCGGCGGACCAGCGTCAACAGGCCTTCGCCGGCGCCATCGGCAACCTGAGCCAGGAACTCCAGGCAAGTACGCGCGATTTCCATCAGCAACTCCAGGCGCAACGCACCGAATACACCCGAGGCCTCGAACAGCTCGACCAGCGCCTGGCCGGCCAGCGCCAGGAATACCTCGGCCTGATTGCCGAACAGGCCGCCCAGGTCGAGCAGCAGTTCGCCCGCATCGAGCAACACCGGCGCGACGCCCGGCAAGCGGCCGCCCAATGGCTGGCGGATGCCCGCGTCATCCTGGATTACATCGACCAGCATCAGCGCCACACGCAATTCGCACCGGGGCAACTCGACCTGCTCAACGGCGACTGGACCCTGAGCCGCCGTAATCTTGACGCTGGTCACGAACAGGCGGCGATCGCTACCGGCCAGGCGCTTTACGCCAAGGCCATCAAGCTCCAGGCCGAGATCGAATTCCGCCAACTTGAATGGGACACCTTTTTCAACGAGGCCATCACCGGGGCGAGGGCGCAACTGGCGACCCTGGAGGCCCAGCGCAGCGCCCGCTGGGTCATCGACACCGAGCAAGGCAGCCAGGAACTGGAGGCGGAAATCGACTACTGGAGCGACGGCGCTCTGTCCGCCCTCCAGACCCGCGTCGAGCAGGCCATCGCCACCCTGGAGCAGCAGCCCCCCACCCTGACCCTGGATGACCTCAAACATCAGATCGCCACCAACCAGGAGGCCCTGGCGGATTTGGAGCGGATCATCACCGGCGCCAAGGAACGTCTGATCGCCTCCCAACTGCGGGTCACCATCGCCCAGGACCTGCTGGACGACCTCGGCCGCAGCGGCTGGGCCCTCGAAGACAGCGTCTGGGAAGGCGAGACCGCCGACGGCAAGGGCTGGAAGAACAGCTACCACCTCCGGCTCAAGGACCTTGGTGGCAATGAGATGATCACCGTGATCATTCCCGAGGACCGGCCCCAGGGCCAGATCGAGAACCGCGTCCAGTTCGCCTATTATCCTAAAGATAACAACGATGCCCGCTTCGCCGCCGCCCAGACCGCCCGCCTCAACCGGACCCTGGTCGACCTGGGTCTGACACGGGAACCCCTGGCCTGCGTGCCGGGTCATGAGCGCACTATTCGCGGCGACGAGCAACGGCGCGACTTCGAGCGCATCCGCGCGACCGCCCCGCCGGTCAGCAGCCGGGACAAACGCTAAAGACGGCTCGACGAGGGTGCAGAGCCGTCCTGCCGGGCTAGTCGTCCAGCCGTCCAGCCGGGCTAGCCGTCCGACCGGGCGCTGGTTTATCCCGAACCAAGGCCAGGTCGACTCCTTGCGGGTATGTCCCCGTCATCAATCAGGAGCATGAACCATGGAGCGACTGTTTACGGACCCATCGAAACGCGTCTACGCCCTCTATGGCAACACCGGCGACTATTTCTGCACCCCCCAACTGCGTGAGCTGGATCTGTCCGGCTGGCTGCTGCTGCACCTGAAGTCACTCGGCTATCGCCGCCTGGTCTTCTACTCGCCGCGCAAGAAGATTCACTTTCTCGATGCGGAGTCGGCGCGGCTTGCCCGGGCGGAGCCCTCGACCGCCGCAAGCCCGGCCGCGGCACGCCCGGTTGCGGCCAGCACGCCCGCGGCTGGGACCGCCACGGATAGCCCATACGCCATTCCACCGAAAGCCGCTGGCCCTGACAGGGTAAACCCGGCCTCCGCTGACAGGGCCGCGGATCACCGAGCCTCAACCAACTCGCCCGGCGTCAGCCCATCTTCGCCGTCATCCGCTCCGACCGCGCCGGCCAGGCTCAGGGCCGGTCCCCTCGGCTTCGCCCGTCTTCCGCGTGGGCGCCCGTCCGCGGCACCCATCCCCCCGGTGACCGCCACCCCGGCATCCACCATCCCGGCGCCTTCCTCCCCATCACCCAGCGATTGCTCCCCTTCACTCGCGGCCCCCGCCCTCCGCTGGGATTTCGGCGCCATGAGCGATGCCCAGGCCATCAGCGCCCTGGACCGGATGCTGGGCGAGCCACTCCCCACCGCCCTGATCTTCCAGAATGGCGAGGATCTGTTCGACATGCTGGACGCGGACGCGGTCCGGCACTGGGACAATACCCTCGGTGACTGGACCGGCGCCCGCCTGCCCAGCACCAGCCGCAACCTTGCCGTGCTGCTGTTTCGCGACGAGATCGACCTGTCCCGCGAGCGCCTCCCCCGCCTGCGAAAGCACCTCTTTGGCGAGGGCGCGGAGCGGCCCCTGAGCGATCGTAGCTTGCGGGTCGGCACCGCGCGGCAGGACGAGGTGACCTCGTTGCTCCACCGCCTGCGCTTGCTCGGCGAGATCCGCTGGACCCCCCTCCAGATCAGCCGGTACAGCCTGACCCTCGCCCAGGGGCTGATCCCCGAGAACATCACCGACGGGATCACCTCACTGGGCACCTTGAGCCATCAGGTCCGGGCCCATTCCACCCCCGTGCCCGCCACCGCGGACCCCTGGACGCAGTTGCGCCAGACCCCCGGGCTGGCCAAGCGGGTGGAGCAACCCCTGCGCGACCTGGTGCGGGACGCCCGGGCCAAGCTCGCCCGGCATGGCCCACCACCCCGTCGGCCGGGAACCCTGGATATCGCCCGTCTGTCCAGCCCACGCCAGCCAGCGGCGGACCAACTCGCCAATCTGCACCTGGCCCTGCTGGGCAGCCCCGGCACCGGCAAGACCACGCTGGCCCGGCTGGTTGCGCGCCTCTATCGCGACGAGGGCATCCTCACCTCCGGCCACCTGGTCGAGGTCTCGGCCAGCCAACTGATCGAAGAGCACATCGGCGGCACCGCCAAGCGCACCGCCGAGGCGGTGGCCCGCGCCCTCGGCGGCGTGCTCTTCATCGATGAGGCCTACAGCCTGGCGAGCAACCCCTTCGGCGCCGAGGCCCTGGCCGAACTGGTCAAGGCGATGACCGACTACAACGGTCAGTTCGCCGTCATCATCGCCGGCTATACGCGCCAGGTCACCGACCTGCTCGACGGCCCCGATGCCAACCCTGGACTGCGGCGCCGGTTCCCCGCCGCCAACCGCTGGACGCTTGGCAACTATGATCCCGCCGAGCTTTTACAGATCTTCCGTTACCTGCTGGCGCGGGAAGGACGCGAACTGGACGAGGCCCTGAGCGCCGCCCTGCCCCCGGCCTTTGCGCACTGGCACCAGGCCCAGGACCCGGAGCGCTTCGGCAACGCCGGCGAGGTCAAGAACCTGGTCGAGTACCTGACCCGCACCGCCGGCGACCGGCATCTGATCGGCAAGGCGGATTTCGTCGGGCTCCCCGGCTGGCGCCAGGCCCTCGGCCTACAACCCCTGCCCAGCGTCGATGAATTGCTGCGGCCCCTGGACGGCCTGGTCGGGCTCGGCGGTGTGCGCCAGCAGCTCGCGGCGCTCTGCCGCAACCTGCACCTGACCCAGCGGCGCATCGGCAGCCTGGCCGGCCAGGCCCCCGGCCATTACCTGTTCACCGGAAACCCAGGTACCGGCAAGACCACGGTGGCGCGGATCATGGCCGCCATGCTGCATCAGCTCGGTCTGCTGAACCAAGGCCAACTGCATGAAGTCTCCGCCCATCAGCTCATCGGCCAGCATGTGGGGGATGCCGAACGGAACATGACCGAGGCCCTGCGCCGCGCCCGGGAGGGGGTCCTGTTCATCGACGAGGCCCACCAGTTGGTGTCCACCGGCCATAGCCAGGGCCAAAGCGCCCTGCGCGTGCTGGTGCCCGAGATGGAAAACCGCCGCCAGCAACTGTGTATCATCCTTGCCGGCTATCCTACCGAGCTCCAGCAGTTGCTGGCCACGGACCCCGGTCTGGAATCGCGTTGCCAGGCGATCAGGTTCGATGACTATCCGCCCGCCGAGCTGCACCAGATCGCCAGCGCCATGCTGGCGGAACACCGGATGCAGCTCAGCCCGGCGGCCGCCGAGCAATTGCTGCGCCTGCTGGCCTTCCTCTACGCCAACCGCCAGCCGGGTTTCGGCAATGCCCGCGCGGTGCGCAATCTGCTCGAGCGGGAGATCCTGCCGGCGCAAGCGGCCCGTCTGCACGGGGACCTCACCATCCCCGCGGGCGACCCCCGTCTGTTCACCCTCGAGCCGGAGGATCTCCCCGGCCGACCCGGCTTCGACCCCGCCCACTGGGACGATGCCGTCAGCGGCCAGGGCACCACCGACATCGATCGGGTCCTGGTCCGGCTGGATCGCCTGGTCGGCCTGGTCCCGGTCAAGACCGCTATCCGCGAACTGGCCGATACCCTGGCCCTCCAGCAGCGGCGCGGCAAGGTGGCCCTCGCCCCCGGTCACTATGTCTTCAGCGGCAATCCTGGCACGGGCAAGACCACGGTGGCGCGCCTCATGGGCGAGGTCTTCCGCGCCCTCGGCCTGCTGGCGCGCGGTCATGTGGTGGAGGTCAAGCGCGAGGACCTGGTGGGCCGCTACCAGGGCGACGCCGAGACCAACATGAAGGAGCGCATCGAGTCCGCCCTGGACGGTATCCTCTTCGTCGACGAGGCCTACCAGCTTGCCGCTGACGAGCATGACATCTACGGCCGGCGGGCACTAGAGACCCTACTGGCCAGCATGGAGAATCACCGCGACCGGCTATGCGTCATCCTCGCCGGCTACCCCCACGAGATGCGGCACCTGCTGAGCGCCAACCCCGGCTTTCAGCGCCGCCTCAACCAGGTCATCGACTTTCCGGACTACTCCGCCGCGGAGTTGCTGGAAATCGCCCTTGGTCAGTTCGCCGCACAGGACTATCACCTGACCCCGGCGGCGATTACGGCGCTGGCCACCCATCTGCAAGGCTGGGACGCGCGCCGCTGCCGACCCGATTTTGGCAATGCCGGCGATGCGCGCAACCTGGTGGGTACCATCATCAAGCGCCAGGCCGGCCGGATACGGCCCCGGCTGGCAGAGGTGACGGAGGAGGCATTGGGGCTGATTACGGCGGAGGATGTGCCATGATGAGATGGCAGCGAATGGCAAAAGGCAAAAGGCAAAAAGCGAATGGCTGTTTGTACCTGCCCCATCCGGAAGGTTAGACCTTGCTTCAAGATAAGTAATGAGGCATGGGGGAAGAAGAGAAGACGATGATGACCAGGACCTGCCCGGTATGCGGTCACGAACAAGATCAGGAAAAGTTGGAATGTACTTGTTGCGGCTGGGACTTTTCCCCGTTGCTTGGCACCCCCGATCAGGTCGAGGCTCGGCAAAGGGAGCGCATCGAACAGGCGCAAATCGCTTGGCGGCAGCGCCGTTACAACCCCGAGCTCATCCCCGAACTGGAGCGTGATCCCTTCGAGACACCGGAAGAGTTTGCCACCCGCCTGGCCGAGCGGCCCTGGTATGCGGGGGATTTTGAGTTGCGGAAGGCCGAGTACGATATCGAGACTGGCCGATTTCCGCTGAGTATCCAATTGCTTCAGACTTGGGCCAAGCCCTGGCTCGATCCAGCCGGTTCTTATAGTCTGAATCTCCCCCGCGACCAGGCGCGTGAACTGTATCAACGTGGGGCGACCTGGCCGTTGTATGCCAGGCTGGCAGTAATCGGGTCAAAGGTGTCGCTGTCAGCTTTGGTGGCGGTGACACCGGATGGCGAATTACCGGTCACGACCAAGGCGATCGAGGTTCAAGCAATTGGGTGCCCAAGCGAAGCATCCAGCGGCGCGACTGGACCTCTGATCAGCGGGCGCTATCGCGATCTGGGCGATGGCACCTTGATGGACATCCGGACCGGCCTGCAATGGATGCGCTGCGCCCTCGGGCAACGGTGGAATGGCCGGACATGCGCCAGTGATGCTGGCAAATGGACCTGGAATAACCTGAAATCCCAAGTCAGAGGCATCAACAAACAGAGTGGCTATGGCGGTCATACGGATTGGCGCGTCCCGACGATTGATGAGCTGCAAACCCTGATTATCAAAGGTGCTAAACCGGCGATTGATCTGGAGGCTTTTTCAGGAATCACATGTGGGTGGTATTGGTCGTCCTCGTTCTACAGTGCCTGCAGCGCGTGGTTCGTCGACTTCCACTATGGCTACGTCTACTACGGCGATAAGGGCTATGCCTACTACGTGCGGCTCGTGCGCGGCGGACAGTGAATAAGCTTTTTGAAAACCGCATGATGACTTCGAACCCTGATGTCCACAAAAGTAAGAACCAGGACTACTTTTCATGACTCAAGGCCCCAACGCTGTCCCCACCCGCACGGCCGATTTCGATTCGCCTTGGAAGGAGGCTATCGACGCCTTCTTTCAGCCCTTGATGGCCTTGTTCTTCCCGGTCGTGCATGAGTTGATCGACTGGCATCGGCCGCATGAATTTCTCGATGCCGAGCTTCAACGTATCACCGGCGATTCCGAGATCGGGCGTCGCTATGCCGATCGCCTGGTCAAAGTCTACAGCCGTAAAGGTGCCGAGATCTGGCTGCTACTGCATCTTGAGGTTCAGGCCCGGGCCATCGCCGGCTTCCCTGAGCGCATGTTCCAGTATTGGTACCGGATCTATGACCGCTTCGCGACCGTCGAGATCATCAGTCTGGCGCTGTTGACCAACGACCGGATCGAGGGCGATGTAGGCATCTACCGCCGTGAGCGGTATGGCTTCGGGGTCCTTTTTCGCTTTCGGGTTCACATTCTCCCGGACTGGCAGCCGGCCGAGTTGGAACGGTGTGCGGCGGCCAATCCCTTCGCCGTCGTTGCTCTGGCCCAGTTGGCCGCCCATCAAAAGGCCACCGACCCCGAACGGAAGCTGCGCAAGCGCGAGATCATCGCGCTCTTGTCTCGGTATCGCTACGCGCGTGAAGATGCCCTGAAGCTGCTTCGCTTCATCGACTGGCTGATCCGCCTGCCCCGTGTCCTGGAGCAGGCATTGCGTGAAGAATTGAACAAACTGGAGGAAACAAACGCCATGTCATACGTCACGAGTTGGGAAGAGTTTGCCCGCGAAGAGGGACTCCATGAGGGCCTGCATGAAGGCGAGAAGCGCGGCGAGGCCAAGGCCCTGTTGCGACTGATCCAGGCCAAATTCGGCCCGCCGACACCCGAGATCACGACCCGAGTTCAAGGTGCTGAAACGGCACAATTAGAGGTTTGGCTGACCCGCATCCTCACCGCGGCTACCCCGGAAGAGGTCTTCAAGTCACGCTGATCCGGCTGCCAAGAACCATGATCAACAAGGCTACCAATACCTGCCCGGTCTGCGGACACGAACAAGAGCGCGGGACGC
>JAGVUH010000363.1 GCA_019136395.1 Gammaproteobacteria bacterium | reverse complement strand
CTGGTGCAGGCCCTGTTGTTACCCGCGGCGCGGAACAAGGCCTTTGATGTCATCGCGAGGCCCGAGGATGACCCTGATGCCCGGGTGACCGAGGATTTCGCGGCCTTCTTTGCTCAAATCCCACCGGGACCCTAGGGGCGCCGCTCGTCTTGGTATCCCCTCGGCTAACCAGCGATTGAGACAGGTTTTGCCTTCGCTGGGGAACATCAATGGTTGGCGGGCCCCTGGAATACAGGGGACCCGCCGGAGAGGCTATTGATAGGCCTGGATCACGGGGTTGTAGGTCGAGGTGGGCTCCAGTTTGTCGATAGTCAGGATGCCGTAATCGCTAGCCGGATCGCCTGGCCAGTAGCTGAAGTCGTCCTGCACCGTCTGAATTTGCTTCAGAATCGCCCCGTGGGTGTAAGAGCCGAACGCGCCCTCCGTATCATTGCCACCCTGTTTCCAGACCTTGTCCGAGAACTGGAAGTGGCAGGCCCCGAGAATTTGCTCCGGGTGCGCCTTTTGGTAGGTCAGCACCCCTTCTAGCTGGTCCTTGATGTAGTCCGGGGTGTAATCGCTTTTGACGCGGCTGTAGCCGATTTCGGTGAAGAGGATGGGCGCGCCGAATTGCTGGTAGGTCAACTGGACCCAGCCCTGACCCGTGCTCTCCGCGTTGGCAAAGAGGTAGTCCTTAGAGTTGTAGGTGTTGGGGCACAGCATCAGCCGGTCCCGGTAAGGCGCGGTGCTGGGATCGGTAAAGAGCCTGCTGAACTGGTTCCAGCCCGGCATATTTTGACCACCTGGAGCGTAAGGGGCGCCGCGGGGGACAAAGGTCACCGGTATGCCCACGGGCACGCTGGTGCTGAAGCCCTGCTTGTCGGCCTCCTGGAGGAATCGTGCCACCAGGCCAATGGCCTGGCTGTATGCCGCATCATCGTTGTCTAGCTCATTGGAGATGATGACGCCAGCCACGGCCGGGTGCCAGTCGCTTCCGGCGCTGTTGCCGTAGTTGCCGAACTTGAAGTAGAGGGGGACTTGGGCGTCCCAGGCCCCTGGGTTCTGCGGCAGCCAGTTGCTGATGGGCACCACCACCTTGATCCCCAGTTTATGGGCGTAATCCAGGAACTGGCTGTGATCGTTGCGCGGGTCCCAGTCATAGAGGCGGATCAGGTTGATGCCCATGCCCGTAAGGGTTTTCAGGTCATCCCGGCAGTAGGGGGCGCAGCTTTGCGAAAGATAGGACTGGGTTCCCCATAGCGATGCCACTTCCTTGCGGGCGATATCGCTGCCGAAGTAGATGACATGGGTGTTGGCCGTGGAGGGGTCGTAGCCCTTGCCGAAGGCCTGGTAGGCCGTGCCCTTGCCTGGCAGGGGGAAGCGCGAAAAGATCCCCGAATCGATGTTCAGATTCACCCGCTGTAAGGTCTCCACCGGTCCGGACGTCTGGCCCAGAAGCTTGGCGGTATAGGACACCTGCCCCCGGGCCTCGTCAAAGAGGGGTTCGGTCAGGGTCAGGAAAAAGAGTTTCAAGGCTCCGCCGGCCGTGGTCCCAAACAGGGCGGCATTGGGCGAGTCGTCGCCAAACAGATAATCCCACTGCGGAAAGAAGTAGGACAGGGGTGCCTGGTCCGAATAGCGCTCCGGTGCGTTATCCACCCAGAACATCTCCGGGCCGGTGTCGCTTAGCACCAACTGGAATTCATCTGCCCTGCCCGTGGGATAGAGATCGGCCCCGTCGGCGTACTGGATGTAGGACACGACTTCCTGGTCGTCCTGGGCATTGTTGAGCACGTTGACCGTGACCTCGGAGAAATTCAGGGGGGTGGCGGGTATCGGGTCCAGGGTGTGGTTCAGCATTTCCGCCTGGAAACTCATGCGGTTGGACGCCGCGTCATAGGCAGGGTCGGACAACACCATGTAGAGCCCCTCCTGTCCATCCTGGGCGCCCAGGTCGAATTGGATCGTCGCGTTGGGATTGATATCCCCGTAAACCAGGCTCCACACGGAGTCCACGTAATCTTTCAGCGGCGTGTTGCCCACGGCCCGGCCCGGCCGATCCGTGTACCAGAGGGCCCCGGGGTTAAGGCCCTCCAGGGTCAGCCGCCATGACGATCCCCCGGCTGACAAGTTCCCGTCAGCGCCGGGGTCCAGCGGGGTCAGGTTCCCCTGTCGCGCGGCCAGCAGGTAGATGCGCGTGGCGTAGGGTGAGGCGTCCCAAGGTGCCGGGCCGCCCTTGTTGTCCCCGCCGCAACCGACGATCATTATGGCGCCAGCTACGGCCAGAACCATCAAAGCCCAAACAGGTTTATATTTCATAGTGTCCCCCTGTTCCAGTTAATGCCCATGCCATGAAGCTGGCCTTGCGGCCGTGGAGCTTTCCTTAATCACCCTAAACTATAGTCGCTCTCATAACCGCATGCCCTAGGTTGCCCCCAGGGACAAGGTAACAGTCTGGTTGACGGGTGCGCCGGAAAAGGCCCACCAGCTCCAGAGACCGCATCCCTACGACCGCTTGCGCAGGTGGCAGGTCAGTCGTAACGTCAACCGGGTACAAGAAGAAGGTCCAAAACTGATAGAACCGATGCTGTCCGTAGCACCCCCACCCCGAGATACGCGCCATGACCATTCACCATTTTGATGATGACA
>JAGVUH010000697.1 GCA_019136395.1 Gammaproteobacteria bacterium | reverse complement strand
AAAGGCACCGCAGTCAGACGATTGATCCGTGCCGCGTCACGCCGCGGCAAGGCCTTCTCGATCGTGGACTGGACGGCGCCGATCTCCTGGCGCTGACGCTGCCGGGTGGACCTGTCCTGAAACCCTTCCGGGGCAAAGGCCGCGCGCACGCCAACAATGACCCGGATTTTGTCCGTCGCAGCGGCCTGGTGGCGCAGATGGTTCAGGTTAGCCGCCACCTCCGGACTGGTGTTCTTCCGCAAGGGGACATCCACGGAGTTGCCAAGAAGGCGACGCGCACCCGGAGCAAATGCATCTGCAGATCGCCAAGCTTCCGATTCCAGTGAAAACTCATTGCCTTGGTCTGTGGATGCCGCCAGCGATGACGCGGAACGGCCTTGATCGTAATTCCGCCCAAGACCGAGTGCAGCGCTTGGTTATAGGCATCGGAGAGGTTGGCAGGATCTCCGAACACTCATACCCTTGGAGGTGCAAACTCACCGAGGGTTGGAAAAGATGTCCGAGGATCCTGCCACGATTGACTTTAGCTCAGCGGCCTGGCGTTCGCCAGTCGGCTGTGTCTGGCTGGCGAGCGGCGGTGCGTGATGAAGCGCCGCACGCGCCTGGAGCTGGCGGAACAACTCGGGGTCGCGGCGAACCAATTGGCGCAGGGGCAGCCGCTGCGGCAGGTAGCGCGGGAACTGGGGGTCGCCCGCAGCACCCTGCGCGATTGGTGTGCGGCAGGACCCGTGGCGGGGCTACCCCCGGAAGTCGCGGCGTGCCTGGCGACCCCGGCGGGCGCGCGCTGGCTGCATCGCCTGGTGGTGGTGATGCATCTGATCATCACCCTACGAGCCGGCGCCGGGGTGCGCCTGGTGTGTGAATTCCTGGAGCTGAGCGGCCTGTCGGCGGTCGTCGGGGCCTCCTATGGCAGCCAGTACGCGCTGACGGTCCAGGTGCAAGAGGGACTGGCCCAGCGGGCGCAGGAACAGCGTGCCGCCCTCGCCGCGGCCATGCCGCCGCGGGCGGTGACGGTGTGTGAGGATGAAACTTTTCACCCGGAGATCTGCCTGGTCGCCATCGCGCCGGTGTCGAACTTCATTGTGGTCGAACAGTACGCGCCCGATCGCACCGCCGCGACCTGGACGCAGGCCCTGGCCACGGCCGTGGACGGCTTGCCGGTGACGGTGATCCAAGGCACCAGCGATGAAGCGAAGGCGCTGCGGCGCCATGTGGAGAAAGACCTCGGCGCCCCGCATGCCACCGACCTCTTTCATGGCCAGCATGCGGTGTCGCAGGGCACCAGTCTGCATTTAGCCCGCCAGGTCAAACAGGCCACCGCCGCCGTCGCGGTGGCCCAGCAGGCGGTGGACGCCGCGCAGGACGCCCGGCGGGCGTATGAGGCGCAGAGCCCCCGTCCGCGCGGCCGCCCCCCCACCTTCACCGCCCGGCTTGATGCCGCCAGGACCGATCTCATCCGCGCCGAGCGGGCGCAGACCGAAGCCTACGCGCGACAAGCGCAGGCCCGTGAGCAGATCAGGGAACTGGGGAACCTGTATCACCCGTATGACCTGGTGCGCGGCGGCGCGCAAGCCGTCGAGCACGTCGCCGCCCGCTTCGCCGAGGTGTGGGCACGCCTGGCGCAACTCGCCGACGCAGCCGACTTGCCCGCGCGGGCGCGCGAACACCTCGCCAAAGCACAGCGCCTGACGGTGCCGTGGCTGGCCACCCTGGCCTTCTTTTGGGCGACCGTCCAGACCCGGGCCGAGGCCCTGGACCTGGCGCCCGACCTCGAACAGGCGGTCCTGACCCAGTTGATTCCCGCCCTCTATCTGGAGCGGGTCGCGGGACGCCGCACCCATGCCGCGGACCGCCACCGCCTCATGGCGCTCAGCGCGTCGTTGCTCGAACCGCTGCGCCAGCCAACGCATCCGCTGCAGGCCCTGGCTCCCGCGCGCCGGGCGCAAATCGAGGCAACGGCCACCGGCTGTGCCGATCTGTTCCAGCGCAGCAGTTCCTGCGTGGAAGGGCGCAACGGCCATCTGTCGCTCTACCATCACGGCAGTCATCGCCTCAGCGACCGCAAGCTGGCCGCCCTGACGGCGCTGCACAACTATTATGTCCGTCGTCCCGACGGCACCACCGCCGCCGAACGCTTCTTCGGGCGCGCTCACCCAGCGTTGTTCGAGCAGGTGTTGGCGCACGTCGATCTGCCGCCACCCCCGCGCCAAAAACGACCGCGCCCGCTCAAGCGGCCGGCGCTGGCGCTGGTGGCGGCGTGACGGGGGTGGGCGGGGTTATGATCAAGGCCACGCGGAACTCACCAGCCCCACAAGCAGGAGAGAACTGGTAGCAATGAGCAATGGAACGGGGTTTGATCGGGATTTGAATGATATTGACATCGGAGTACTCCAGCACGTCATGCCTACTCAGATGGTTAACTTGTACTAACTGTCAAGTGTAAGATAAACGGTTTGAAACCGGTCAAAGGGCGTAAGCAAGCCCACCAGCGGACCGGCACGCAGGGTTCTAGCAAGCAGCGTTAGGGTGTCAGCGTTGCGCTCAATGAGAAGGAAGTCACATCCTTGGGGACACTAGTAAAGGTGATACATTTTCCTTCACAGCCGACACCAGAGGTACCGCCAAGACT
>JAGVUH010000216.1 GCA_019136395.1 Gammaproteobacteria bacterium | reverse complement strand
TGGCCCGCGGCTGGCCGTGGCGGCGGCGGGCGGCGGTCACCCCCGGCCCCCTGGACCGCGACAGCGTCTTGCTGGAGGTCTGGCTGTTCCTGGTGCGGGAGCGCCGGCAGGCCCGGCGCCGCCATGTGGGGCTGGTGGTGCTGCTGGGGTTCCTGCTGGCCGCGCCGGCCCTGTTGCTCTCGGACCACGGGGTGAGTGAGTGGCTGACGCCGCGGGGTCCGACCATCCTGGCCGCGGTTGAGGTGTCCGGGGTGGTGGGCGCCAAGGCCGGCGTCGATGAGGAACGGGTGATCAAGGGGCTGCGCCGCGCCTACCAGGCGGCGCCCAAGGCTGTGGTGCTGCGCATCAATTCGCCCGGCGGGGCGCCGTATGTCGCCGAGCGCATCACCGCGGTGCTGGACGAACTCAAGGGGGAGTTCCCCCACATCCCGGTGTACGCGGTCATCGAAGGGGTAGGGGCCTCCGCCGCCTACCTGATCGCGATCCATGCCGACGAGATTATCGCCGGACGCTACAGCACCGTCGGCTCGATCGGCGCCGTGCTCAGCAGCTGGGACATGCATCGCCTGGCCGAGCGGGTGGAGGTAGGCAAGCACATCTTCGCCAGCGGCAGCCTCAAGGCCATGCTCGACCCCTTCCGGCCGCTGCAGGCGGCGGAGGCGGCCAAGGCGCAGGCGATCGTGGACAGTGTCGCGCAGGTCTTCGTCAGCGATGTGCAGGCGCAGCGTGGCCGCGCCCAGGCGCTGGATATGGCGGCGTTGACCACCGGCGAGGTCTGGGTGGGGGAACAGGCGGTGGCCCTGGGACTGGTGGACCGCCTGGGCACCCTGGAGACCCTGAGCCGGGAATTGGCGCTGAAGGTCGTGGACTTTACCGTCAAACCCAACCCCTTCGCCACGGGCCTGGCCGCGGTGGGGCGGCAGCTGACGGAGACCCTGCTGGCCACCGCGACCCAGCCGGTCTGGCGTTAACCCGGCGAGGAGGACGATCGTGACCGCGATAACCACAGCCTACCCGCGCCCCCGCCCCCGCCGCGGGCGGGGCCGCCTGCGCCTCGCCGTGTTGCTGGCGGGCTGGCTGGCGGCCAGTCTGGTCGGCGCGGCGCACGCCGCCGAGCCGGCCTTGCCATTGAAAGATATCGGCTGTCCCAATAGCGAGATCATGGGGGCGGGGCTGATAGACCGCATCTGCTGGAGCTGCCTCTTCCCCATCGCGCTGATGGGCGTCGAGTTGTTCAATATCAATGGCGCCGCGGCCCCCGAGGATCACGCCAACCAGGCGTTATGCATTTGCGGCGGCAGTCTCGAGGAACTGGAACTGCCGACGATCGGCTTCACCCTGGGTTATTGGCAACCGGCGCGGCTGCTGGAATTAACGCGCCTGCCCTACTGTTTCCCGGGCCTCGGCGGGCTGCGCGCCACCATGTCGCTGTCGACGGCGGGTGGCGCGGCGCAGGTGGGCATTCTGTCCTCCCAGGAAGTGGACCAGACCCAGACGGAAATCGACTTCGTCAATATTCACTACTATGCCTTCCCCCTGTTCGCCATGCTGGAATTGCTGGATTTTCCCTCCTGCAACCCCGATGGCTATATGACCTTCGACCTGCTGCAGATTGGCGAGGCCTACCCGAATTGGTATTCGGATGAGCTCTCGTTTCTGGTGCAGCCGGAATCCCTGGTGTTTGCCAATCCCTTTGCCCAGGCTGCGGCGATGCTGGAGTGCGGCTATATCGCCGCCATGGACGAACCCATCGATGATTGGTGGTGGACAGCCGGCTGCTGGGGGATGGTCTACCCCTTCTCCGGCAATATGCCGGTGAGCTCCCAGATTGTGAATAACTGGTCGCTGGCGTCGACCAAGTTCCTGTACATGCTGGGGCGGCTGAAAATGATCAAACGCACGGTCGGCAATGACGCCCTGTGCGAAGCGCAAGATATGCCGATTCTGCTCAAATCACAGTATCGGATGCAGATGGCGTTTCCGGTGGCCGAGACGGACGATTCGGCGACCGCGGCATGTGGTAACGGCGGCACCGACCCCCCGGAGGGCTGTGACACCCCGCCGGCGGGGGGCGGTGAAGGCGGCGGTGAAGGCGGCAGCATGAAAGAGGCGATCAAAGAATCCTCCTTCCGCATCCGCAAGCGGTGCTGTCACGCCTTGGGCGACAGCACGTTGTTGTGGGGGGATTGGCGCCATGTCCCGGTTACCGGGGAGGACGCGGTCTTCATCCTGTGGCAGTGGGTGGATTGCTGCCTGGGTGTGGTGCTTGACGGTTAAAGTAAATTATTAATGTTTCGTCATAAAAAGAAGTGGAAACCCGAAATAAGAAGTGGAAAAATCCACCTACCCCCGGCAAAAAAAAAGTGGTAAAAACCCAAATAAAATTTTTGGCTTCAACCCTCGATGAGTCGCTGGAGGGAGAGCGAGTTTATCCCTTGGCTCATCTTTTCACCTGGGCAACGTCAGGTTCCGGCACTTCCAGAGCAGTCATTTCCTGCTAGCTGTCTAGCCCACTGGGGGCTAACTCTAGGCGTCAAACCATGGACGGGTAGTCTAGCTGTCCCATGCCTCTTAGGCAGGTTCGTCAGAGGTCGCCGCCCGATCGGGCCTAGCTGGGTCCTGATGACACGGTCGC
>JAGVUH010000586.1 GCA_019136395.1 Gammaproteobacteria bacterium | reverse complement strand
GGTGTAGGGATGGGCTGGCCCGCTTGCCTCAGGCAGTGCGGGGCCGGATACTATGCCCATGCCATACGCCTCCACCCTCGCCAATCATTTCCTCATCGCCATGCCCGGGCTGCGGGACCCCAATTTCTCGCGCACCGTGACCTACATGTGCGAGCACACGGACCAGGGCGCCATGGGGATCGTCATCAATCGCCCCCTGGAGATCCGCCTCGGCGAGATCCTGGAGCAACTGGATATCGAGGTGACGGACCCCAGCGTCATCGACACCCCGGTCTATCTGGGTGGTCCGGTGCAGACAGACCGCGGCTTCGTGCTTCATTCCGAGGGCGAGACTTACGACTCGACCCTCAGCGTCGCCCCCAATATCTGCGTCACCACCTCCCGGGACATCCTGGAGGCCATCGCCGCCGGCAAGGGGCCGGCCTGGCGACTCGTCGCCCTGGGTTACGCCGGCTGGGGCGGTGGCCAGTTGGAGCAGGAGATGGGTACCAACGCCTGGCTGAGCGGGCCGGCGGATAACGACATCATTTTCCGGCTGCCCGCCGGGCGGCGCTGGCAGGCGGCGGCCTCCCTGCTGGGGGTGGATCTCAATCTGATGAGCGCCGAGGTCGGCCACGCCTGAATGGCCAGCGGTACCTTGATCGGTTTCGACTTCGGGCCACGCAAGATCGGCGTGGCCATCGGTCAGACCATCACCGCCACCGCCGCCCCCCTGACCACCCTGCGCAGCCACGACGACCGCCCCGACTGGCCGCGTATCGAGGCCCTGATCCGCGAATGGCAGCCGGAGGCCGCCGTGGTCGGACTGCCCTACAACATGGACGACACCGAGACGGTCATCGCCCCCCTGGCGCGGCGCTTCGCCCGCCAGGTCCAGGGGCGTTTTGGCCTGCCGGTGCACCTGGTGGACGAGCGCCTGACGACCCTGGCGGCGCGCCAGATCCTGGGGCGCAAGGCGACCTCCCGTGAGGTGGTCGATGCCATGGCGGCCAAACTCTTGCTGGAGACCTGGTTAAGTGAGCGACACTGAAGTCTATGCCGATGCCGCGAACCTGGAGGCCGTCATTGCCCGCATGGGCGCGGCCCTGCAGGACAAGCTGACCCAGCGCGGCATCCTCGATCCCCTCATGGTCGGCATCCACACCGGCGGCGTCTGGGTGGCGGAGCGTCTGCACCGTATCCTGATGCTCGACGAGCCCCTGGGCGTGCTGGACATCTCCTTCTACCGCGATGATTTCAGCCGGATCGGCCTGCACCCCCAGGTGCGCCCCTCCCATCTGCCGGTGGAGGTGGACGATCGCCATCTCATCCTGGTCGATGACGTCCTCCAGACCGGCCGCACCATCCGCGCCGCCCTCAACAGCCTTTTCGACTACGGGCGCCCGGCCTCGGTGCTGCTGGCGGTGCTGGTGCGCCGCGGTTGGCGGGAATTGCCCATCGCCGCCGACGTCACCGGCCTGGACCTCAAGCAGGAGCTGGATCGGGATGGTCGTTTGCAAGTCAAGCTGACCGGTCCCGAGCCCCTGGCCCTGGTCCTGGGGCGCCGTTCTCTGACCCCTTGAGCACTCCGTTTAGCCGTCCGGTCGCCAGGACCTGATCCCGGCGAGCGGGCGAGGTTGCCGCCCGGGCGACCGCGAGCGGAACGCGACCTGGAGATCTTCCAGGAAATCGCCCGGGAACTTGCCCGGGAAATTGCCCCGAAATTTCTTCCAGGATATCGCCTAAGCTAATTGCCCGACACCTCTCAGCAGTATCCCGTCGCCACCCATCATGCCTCCCCCGAATATCCAGCTCGACGATCACGGCCACCTCAAGCACTTCCTTACTCTGGAGGGGTTGAGCCGGGAGCTCCTGATCAAGATCCTCGACAAGACCGAGGGCTTCCTGGGCGTCGCCCGCCAGGCGGTGAAGAAGGTCCCCTTGTGCCGGGGCAAGACGGTCGCCAACCTCTTCTTCGAGACCAGCACCCGCACCCGCACCACCTTCGAGCTGGCGGCCAAGCGGCTGTCGGCGGACGTGCTGACCCTCAATATCGCCGCCTCCTCCACCTCCAAGGGTGAGACCCTGCTCGACACCCTGCGCAACCTGGAGGCGATGCACGTCGATATGTTCGTGGTGCGCCATGCCGAGAGCGGGGCGGCCCACTTCATCGCCCAGCACGTGGCCCCCGGGGTGAGCGTCATCAACGCCGGGGACGGACGCCACTCCCACCCGACTCAGGGCATGCTGGACATGTTCACCATCCGCCGGCACAAGGGGGATTTCAGCCAGCTCACCGTGGCCATCGTCGGCGACATCCTGCACTCGCGGGTGGCCCGCTCCCAGCTCGCGGCCCTCAGGACCCTGGGCGCCGGCGAGGTGCGCATCATCGCCCCGCGCACCCTGCTGCCGGCCGAGCCCGAATCCCTGGGGGCGCGGGTCTTCCATGATCTGCGCGCGGGGGTGCGCGACGCCGACGTGGTCATCATGCTACGCCTGCAGCGCGAGCGCATGCGCGGCGCCATGCTGCCCAGCGAGCACGAATACTTCCAGCTCTTCGGCCTCACCGAGGAGCGCCTGGCCACCGCCAAGCCGGACGCCATCGTCATGCACCCCGGGCCCATCAACCGCGGGGTGGAGATGGACTCCCAGGTCGCC
>JAGVUH010000392.1 GCA_019136395.1 Gammaproteobacteria bacterium | reverse complement strand
GTTTCGTCTCGCCGGTCGCGGTGGGCGATCTGGTGGAGATCTACGCCCGGGTCCAGCGCCGGGGCACCACCTCGGTCCGGGTGGAGATCGCCGCCTGGGCCCGGCGGGAAATCAGTCCCGACAGCCACCATCACGTGGCCAACGCCAACATCACCTATGTCGCGGTGACCGCCGACGGCCGGCCCCGCCCCATCGCCGGCCGCCCCGAGGCCACCTGAGACCAGGGTCCGCCAGCCGGTTCGCGACCGGCCGCGACTCATCCACGCTCGACAACCGCGGACAGGCCACAGCAAAATCACTCGTCGCGGAAGAATGCTAAACACCACCATCCGCGCCCGCGCCTCCTGACCACCACCCGCCACGCGCGGCGACCTCAGGCAGCGCATCCTCAACAACCAGCACAGGGGGGAACGGCATGTTCGAAGCCATCAAGCTTGGCCGCAAGGTCGACAAGGAGTCCTTCAACGCTCAGCAGGAGGAGCTGCGCACCGAATTGCTCCTGGTCCAGCGCGAGCTGCGCCAGACCGACATCCCCGTCATCATCCTCATCGCCGGGGTCGAGGGGGCCGGCAAGGGCGAGGTGGTGAACCGTCTCCACGAATGGCTCGACGCCCGCGGCCTCCAGTCCTTCGCCTATTGGGATGAGACCGACGAGGAGCGTCAGCGCCCCCGCTACTGGCGTTTCTGGCGCTCCCTGCCGCCCCGGGGTGAGATGGCGATCCTCTTCGGCGGCTGGTATCTGGCACCCCTGGAGCATCGGGTCCACAATTTGTGCAATGACGCCGAGCTGGATGGAGAACTCAACCGCATCGTCGACTACGAGCGCATGCTCATCCAGGACGGCGCCCTGATCGTCAAGTTCTGGTTTCACCTCTCCGAGGCCGAACAGGACTCCCGGCTCAAGGAACTGAAGCGCGACGACCATAGCCAGTGGAAAATGCTGCCCCAAAAGGGCAAACAGAAGGAGCATTACGCCCATTTCGAATACGTAGCCGAGCGCATGATTCGCCACACGGATCGCGGCAGTTCACCCTGGTACCTGATCGAGGCCGGTGACCGTCGCTACCGCGACCTGACCATGGGCAAGACCCTGCTTCATGCCATCAAGCAGCGCCTGAGCGAACCGCCCCCCATCGAACCGCCCCATACCGCCGGCCAACTGGAGCTTCCAGCCAACCCCGAAGCCCAGGTGACGGTGCTGGATCATCTCGATCTGGAACAGAAGCTGGCCCTGGACATCTACCGCTCCGAACTGATCAAACTGCAGCAGGAATTGAACGGCCTCTGCTGGGAGGCCTACAAACGCCGTCGTTCCCTGGTCATCGTCTTCGAGGGTGCCGACGCTGGCGGTAAGGGTGGCGCCATCCGCCGCTTCACCAACGCCATCGACGCCCGCCTCTACCGGGCCATCCCCATCGCCGCCCCCACCGACGAAGAAAAGGCTCATCACTACCTGTGGCGCTTCTGGCGGCACATCCCCCGCGCCGGCTACATCACCATCTTCGACCGCTCCTGGTATGGCCGGGTGCTGGTGGAGCGTATCGAAGGCTTCGCCACCGACGCCGAATGGCGCCGGGCTTACGATGAAATCAACCAGTTCGAGGAACAACTAGTTGAGAGTGGGGTGATCCTGTGCAAGTTCTGGCTCCAGGTCAGCGACGAGGAGCAGTTGCGGCGCTTCAAGGACCGGGAGGCCGTGCCCTACAAGCAGTACAAGATCACCGCGGAGGACTGGCGCAACCGCGACAAGGCCCCCCAATACCGCATCGCCGTCAACGACATGGTGGTCTATACCAGCACCGAGTCCGCCTCCTGGACCCTGATCGAGGCCGACGACAAACCCTTCGCCCGCATCAAGGTCCTTACCACCCTGCGCGACGCGATTCGCAATGCCCTCCAGGACGGCTCCTTTGCCGACCCCGGTGGTTATCTCCCCTGCGGCAAAAGACCCGGGAATGGCCAGCAAGCCAGCGGCAAGGAAGCGAACGGCAAACCGGCCACCGGCAGGCAAGCGCTGGGCAAGGGCGCGAAGGGTCCATCAAGCATCGACTCATCCGCGCCAGCCCCGAACGGCAACGGTGATGAGAAGGCCGCCAGGGAGAAGCCCGAGAAGAAAAGGACTCGTGGCAAGGCCTAAGAAAGCGTCCCGTTTCCAGTTCCTGGTTAGCGTGACAACCTCCAAGCGTCGCGGGGCCGCCCTCAACCCGGGCTGACGGCGGGCCCCGTCATGGTACGGCAATCCGCGCACTGACCGATGACATCGAGGTATCTCCATGGATAACGCGAGCCTGGCGGCGGCGGACGGCCGCTGCCTGCGGGCGGTGGCCAACGCCCTGATCGTGGATCGTGGCCTGATTGCCTTTCTGCGGGACCTGGCCCCCCAGTGGGGTTCCAGTACCGGCAAGACCCGCTCCTATAGTGGCCTGGTCAGGGGACCGGACGATGCCAGCCACTGCATCCTGCGGGTGGACTCCCGCACGGCCATCCTGCTCAACGAGGCCCTCTACCGTCACCAGGGTCCGGCCCCCAGCGCCCGACAAATGGCCGAGGCCCTGCGCCATCCGGAGATCTCCGCGGATGGTCAGGAATGCCGCATCACCGCCCCGGGCCTCCCGCCGCTGCTGATCGCCATCGCCCAGTATGCCGACGCCGATGGGCTGCCGGTGGCGCCGGACTCACCCGACTTTCACCATCGGGTGGTCTCGATCATGCCGGGTTGATGGGAGCAGGAGCCGACCCGGGGTGTGCCTACCTTCAGCCCCGGCCGAAACGCTCGGCCACGTAACGGTCCACCCGCTGGATGAAGTCCGCCGTGATGCCCTCGCCCTTGAGGGTCGCCACCTTTTCGCCGTCGACGTAGACCGGGGCGGCGGGCCGCTCACCATTGCCGGGGAGGCTGATGCCGATGTCCGCGTTCTTGCTCTCCCCGGGACCATTGACCACGCAGCCCATCACCGCCACCCGCAGGGTCTCCACCCCCGGATAGCGCTGGCGCCACTCCGGCAGGCGCTCCCGCAGGTGATTCTGGACATCCAGGGCCAACTGCTGGAAGGCGGTGCTGGTGGTCCGCCCGCAGCCGGGACAGGCGGTGACCTGGGGCGCGAAGGCCCGCAGTTCCAGGGCCTGGAGGATCTCCTGGGCGACCTCGACCTCCCGCTGGCGCGGGGCGCCGGGCTCGGGGGTCAGGGAGACGCGGATGGTGTCGCCGATACCCTCCTGGAGCAGCACCGCCAGGGCGGCGGTGGAGGCGACGATGCCCTTGGCGCCCATCCCGGCCTCGGTCAGGCCCAGATGGAGGGCGAAGTTGCCCCGCGCCGCCAGGCGGCGATAGACGGTGATCAGGTCCTGGACCCCGCTCATCTTGCAGGAGAGGACGATGCGCTCCGCCGGCAATCCGATGGCCTCGGCCTGGCGGGCGCTGTCCAGGGCGGACTGGACCATGGCCTCGTAGGTCACCTCCTGGACCGGTGCCGGCCGGGAAAGACGGGCGTTGGCGTCCATCAGCCGCGCCACCAGTTCCGGGTCCAGGCTGCCCCAGTTGACGCCGATGCGCACCGGCCGGCCGTGGCGAATGGCGAGCTCGATGAGGGTTGCGAATTGACTGTCGCGCTTCTCCCCCCGCCCAACGTTGCCGGGGTTGATGCGGTACTTGGCCAGGGCCTGGGCGCACTCGGGGTAGTCGGTCAGCAGCCGGTGACCGTTGAAATGAAAATCGCCGATGAGGGGGACATCCAGCCCCTGGGCGTCCAGGGCCTCGCGGATCAGCGGCACGGCCCGGGCGGCGGCCTCGTTGTTCACGGTGATGCGCACCAGTTCGGAACCCGCCCGGGCAAGTTCCGCGACCTGGTGGACGGTCGCGGCGACATCGGCCGTGTCCGTGTTGGTCATGGACTGCACGACCACGGGCGCGCCACCGCCAATCTGGATGCCCCCGACACGCACGGCGGGGGTAGGCAAGCGACCAAGGGGCGAGAAAGACGTCATGACGTGAGCCTGGAAGGGGATGGGTGATACCGGTTCAGGGTGGGCGTGAAAGTCACGATATAATCTTTAATTATCAGTAATATGGCGTGCCACCTCATGAGAGTTGGGGTGGCTTCGGGGCTACCGCGACTTCAAGGCGAGAGCGATCTCAAGGCAGGGTAAAGTCCAGGGCAAGGGCGAATACAGTGCCGCGGGGGAACAGGATTGGGCGATTTCATGGCAGTGGCGAGCGCAACCCCTGCACCAGGGCCAGATAATCGGGCTCGTCAGGGCCGATGAGGCCATGGCGAATGCAGAAATCGATGATCACCAGGTTGCAGTTAAGCTTGAACTCGTCCGTGGTCCGAATGGTTTCCATAACCCGCTCGACAGGCCAGAGTTCAAAACCCGCCACCTCGCCATCCGTGTTCACGGGCTGGAAGTCGGGTGGCACCTCCAGGTCGTAGCAAAACATGACATCCGGCTTGAGGCCATGCCGACCATCGACGCAATAGCTGATGGCACCGACCGGGACCGCCCGGGATGACAGGGATTCGGGGATGCCGGCCTCTTCCTGGCATTCCTTGCGGATGTTCTCCGTCAGGCTCAGACCCCAGGGCAATCCCCCGGCGGCCAGGTGATCGAGGTGATTGGGAAAGACGCGGCGATTGGCGGCGCGGCGCGCCACCCACAGCTTGTAGCCCGCCCCGTCATGGACGAAGCCATTGAGGTGTTGACCGTAGGCCCGCACGCCGAAGTAGGTGGCCGCCGAGCGGTCGATGAGCAGCCGCGGCCGCAACCGGTTCGAGGCCGCCACGGGATAGCGCTCGCCGTGGATATGGCCAATCAGCCCCTGGGCATGCAAGGCTTCCATCAAATCATGGAAAATCGCCGTGCGTTCTTCCAGGCCGGTCGCCGGATGGGCCCAATCGACACCGGTCTCGGACCAGGCCAGGATCTGGGGCCAGCCCTTCAGGCAGGGCAGAAAATCCCGGCGGATCTGCCCCACCCGCTCGCCATCGACCCGGAAGGGGACGAACTGACGGGGGTCCCAGCGATTACAAGCCTGGATGTGGTCGAGATAGCTCATGTGGGACTGTTGACCAAGGTAGGTTTACGGCCGATACGACCGACGACCGTCGCGGGAGATTCAGGGTACGCGGGGTCGTCCGAACGGCCCGAAGCAGTTCGTCCGAATGGCCCGATTTAGAACTGGCCAGTCCGCAACAGGACCAGGGTGCAAGCGCGCTCGTGAGGGATACCCACGGCGGTCAGGCGCTCTTCCAGCGCAGGCGACTCGGTGCCGGGATTGAAGATCACCCGCCCCGGCCGCAGCGCCACGATATCCTCCACCATTCCCTGGCTACGCTCGGGACCGACGTAAAGGGTCAGGGTATGCACGGGCTCGGCGATGGCGGCCAGGCTCTTCATCACCGGGATGCCGTCGATGTCGGGGAAATGGGGATGGATGGGCAACACCCGATAGCCCATGTCATCCAGCAAGCGCAGGGCCTGGTAGGCGTAACGGGCCGGTTTCGGGCTGGCACCGAGGATCGCGACGCAATGTTCGGCGGGATGGAAAGGAATCTGCACACGGCACCCCTTGGTTGTGTCGGCAAGGTCGCCATGGTAGCGAAGCGGCTATTCAGGGTCTATTCCCCTCGCTGCGGTTCTCTTTGCACCGCTCAGGGTCGATTCACCCGCAGCGACGAGCCGCAACGGCCTCGGGGCGCGCGAGATCCTCAGGGTGGCCCATCGGAAGGCCGCGGGAAGGGGCTGCGGGAAGGGGTTGACGTCCCCTCGCTCGATGGCCATAATTCGCGCCTTGATCACGCGCCCGTAGCTCAGTTGGATAGAGTATCTGGCTACGAACCAGAGGGTCGGGAGTTCGAATCTCTCCGGGCGCGCCATTAAAAACAGACACTTAGCGAAAAGACAGAAAGGGCCGCGAGGCCCTTTTCGCGTTTTACCCCCACTTTCTTACCCCAGTTGAATTGGTGCGCGGCCCTCGGAACCCTATCGGCACCAGGCCAGTGCTCAAGCATCCCAGCCCAGTACCGACACGATGCGCTGGAAATCCAACGCCGGCGGGGCCGCCAGAACCAGCGCCTCCTCGGTTTGGGGATGACGGAATCGCAGCGCCGTCGCAGCCAACAGCAGGCGCCGGTTGTCGAAGCACTCGTAAAAGAACCGGTTATGGCGGCCGTCGCCATGGGTCGTATCACCGATGATGGGATGGAAGATATGCTTGAGGTGCCGGCGAAGCTGATGCTTACGGCCGGTCTTGGGTTGTAGCTCGACCAGGGCATAACGGGCGGTAGGGTAGCGGCCCACGCCGTGGGGAAGTTCGACGGTAGCGAGCCGCCGATATTGGGTAACCGCCGCTTGGGAGTCCTTGTCGCGATCTGCACGCGCATCGGCCAGAGGATCGAGCTCTTCACGCAAGGCATAGTCGATCACCCCCACCGGTTCGGGGAAGCCACGCACGATGGCGCGATAGGTCTTCTCGACCTGGCCGGCGGTAAACCGGGCTGTCATCGTGCGTGCCGTCCCAGGATCCAGGGCGAGCATCAGGATGCCGGAGGTAGGCTTATCCAGGCGATGCACCGGATAGACCCGTCGGCCAAGCTGGTTGCGCACCCGCTGCAGGACGAAGTCGGTCTCGTGCTTATCGATCAGACTTCGATGAACGAGCAGGCCAGACGGTTTGTTGACGGCCACCAACCAATCATCAAGGAAGAGGATGTCCATGGACGCTAAAGCCTAATCAGGATGCCAGAGGGATCCACCGCGCTCCCGAATGTTGCTCAACGCCACTACTGACACTATCCTTTCCTTAACATGGCCCCTTTCTGTTGATCCGCCTCGGCGGGGAGATCGCTAAGGGGTTTTTTTTATGGCCCCAACACGATTCAGCCTCCACGCCTCAGACTAATCCACCAACACCCCTGCTGATTGGGTTCAGGCCATGATGAAAATTCCATCCACAAAAGCAAAAGGCTTAGGATTATTAGTCCTAAGCCTTTGGTTTTGGTGGGCCGTGAAGGATTCGAACCTTCGACCAATGGATTAAGAGTCCACTGCTCTACCAGCTGAGCTAACGGCCCGAACGCGGGCGAAATGATATCACTTTGGGGTGGACGATGGGAATCGAACCCACGACCGCAGGAGCCACAATCCTGTGCTCTACCAACTGAGCTACGTCCACCATCTAAACCAAAATCCCTGATAACGGCTTCCAAGCGATCGGTGTCGTGGTCACTCTCGGAAGCCAAAATGGCACCCCGGGAGGGACTCGAACCCCCGACCCACGGCTTAGAAGGCCGTTGCTCTATCCGGCTGAGCTACCGGGGCTTTTAAGTTCGCTAGGGAAGGTGGTCGGGGTAGAGGGATTTGAACCCCCGACATCCTGCTCCCAAAGCAGGCGCGCTACCAGGCTGCGCTATACCCCGCTTTCGGACTGAGTCCGGAAATCGAAGACTCGGCATCATACGCAAGGGGGTTTTTCACGTCAATCGGCCACCAGGGTTTTTTTGGCCGTGTTTGGTTGCATTGCCCCGGCAGGTGGCTATGATTTGGCCCTTTCCAACTGACCCCAGGTAAATCCCATGAGCGCCCAGATTCTCGATGGTAAGGCCATCGCAGCGGAGATTCGCGCCGGCATCAAGACCCAGGTCGAGACCATGGTCGCGGCGGGCAAACGCCAACCGGGGCTGGCGGTGGTGCTGGTGGGTGACAACGCCGCCTCGCAGGTCTACGTGCGCAACAAGCGGGCGGCCTGCGCCGAGGTGGGGTTTCATTCCGAGCTGCATCAGCTGCCGCCTGACACCCCCGCCGCGGACTTGCTAGCGTTGATTGACGACCTCAATGCCCGGGAGGCGATCGACGGCATCCTGGTCCAGTTGCCCTTGCCGGACCACATCGACGAGGAGCAGGTCATCGAGCGCATCCTGCCGACCAAGGACGTGGATGGCTTCCATCCCTACAACGTCGGTCGGCTGACCTTGCGCATGCCCCTGCTGCGCCCCTGCACGCCCAAGGGGGTGATGACCCTGCTGGAGCGCACGGGCCGCAACCTGGAGGGCCTCGACGCCCTCATCATCGGTCAATCCAATATCGTCGGTCGGCCCATGGCCCTGGAATTGCTGGCGGCGCGCTGCACCATCAGCATCTGCCACAGCCGCACCCGGGACCTGCCGGGTAAGATCAGCAATGCCGATCTGGTGGTGGCCGCCGTCGGTCGGCCGCACTTCGTGCAGGGTGACTGGGTCAAGGAGGGGGCCATCGTCATCGATGTCGGCATCAACCGCACCGCGGCGGGGAACCTGGTGGGCGACGTGGACTTCGCGCCAGTGGCCGAGCGGGCCTCCTGGATCACGCCGGTGCCCGGCGGCGTCGGTCCCATGACCATCGCCAGCCTGTTGGAGAACACCTTGCAAGCGGCCAGGCTGCATGTTCAGGGCTGAGCGTCCATCTCTGCGCCGGCGCCGCCCCTCAGCAGCCCCGAGCTCTTACCAGACATGTCGCTGGGCATGCCTAGACCCGGATCTGTCCCCCTAAGAGTAGGGTCCTCGCTCTTTCGCCGAAAAAAGTCCATTTTCCGGTTCCCGACATGCGCCCTAGGGGGCTTTCACGGTTCGGTAAGCGGTTGATGGACGGGTACTAAGCATTAGCCCCGCATTAGCCCCGCCGCCAGGTCGTGCCGGCGGGGCCGTCTTCCAGCACAATGCCTGCCGCCTGGAGTTCATCGCGCAGCCGGTCGGCCTCGGACCAATTCCGGGCCTGGCGCGCGGCGGCCCGGCGCTGGATAAGGCCGGTGATGGCGTCATCGCTTAGCCCGGCCACGGTGGCGCCACCGCGCAGGTAGGCCTCGGGGTCATCCCGCAACAAGCCCAGCAACCCGCCCAGGGCACGCAGTTCGTTAGCGAGATCGGCGGCCCGGGTTTCGTCCTCGCCGCGGGCGCGGTTCAGTTCCCGCGCCAGGTCGAACAGGACCGCCAGGGCCTCGGGGGTGTTGAAATCGTCATCCATGGCGGCGCTGAAGCGCGCTCGGAACTGACCAGCCCCGGCCACGGCCAGGGTAGCTCCAGAGGACGCGGCCGCCGCGGACCGGGCGCTGGCCTGGGTGCCGCCGGCCCCATGACCAAACGCGCCAAAGGGTTCGCCAAGGGGTTCACCGGCGGTTTCGCTGACGGTTTCGCTATCGGTCTCCCCACCATCCATGCCCGTCGGTGCCGGGGGAGACGGGAGTCCGCGCAAGGCGGTGTAGAAGCGCGTCAGGGCGCCGCGGGCCTGTTCCAGGTGCTCCTCGTCATAGTTGAGGGGGCTGCGGTAGTGACTGGTGAGGATGAAATATCGCACTTCCTCCGGCCGGTAGCGGTCGAGGATCTCGCGGACGGTGAAGAAGTTGCCCAGGGACTTGGACATCTTCTCCTCGTTGACGCGCACGAAGCCGTTGTGCATCCAGACCTCGACGAAGGGCTCCCCGGTCGCGCCCTCGGACTGGGCGATCTCGTTCTCATGGTGGGGAAACTGGAGGTCCGCGCCACCGCCATGGATGTCGAAGTGATTGCCCAGGGCGCAGGTGGACATGGCGGAGCATTCGATATGCCAGCCGGGGCGGCCGGGGCCCCAGGGGGAGTCCCACGCCGGTTCGCCGGGCTTGGCAGCCTTCCAGAGGGCGAAGTCCAGGGGGTCACGCTTGGCCTCCCCCGGCTCGACGCGACTCCCGGCGCGCAGTTCCGCCGGGTCCTTGCCGGACAGGCGGCCATAGCCTGGGAAGCTGGCCACGGCATAGTAGACGTCCCCATTGTCCGCGGCGTAGGCATGGCCCTTGGCGATGAGGGTCTGGATCATGGCCAGGATCTCGGCGATATGGGCGGTCGCCCGGGGTTCCTCCGTGGGGGGCAAGACCCCCAGGGCGCTGGCGTCCTCGTGCATGGCCTGGATGAACCGCGCCGTCAGGTCGCTGAAGGCCTCGCCGCGCTCATTGGCGCGGTTGATGATCTTGTCATCGATGTCGGTGATGTTGCGCACGTAGGTCACGTCGTAACCCAGGTGCCGCAGGTAGCGATAGACCACGTCGAACACCACCATCACCCGGGCATGCCCTAGGTGACAGAGGTCGTAAACCGTCATACCACAGACGTACATGCGGACCTTGCCAGGTTCAAGGGGGACGAAGTCGGCCTTGCGGCGGGTCAGGCTGTTGTATATCTGGAGCATGGGGTAAAAGGACCGGAATAGGGATGAAGCGGGACAAGATTCGGCCAGCGCTTGCGGGGCGTTGCCGGACTAACTTTCATGGGCTGCCAGCCACACCCCAGACGATGAAAGTCTCCACTGGAGTGTTTCACGCAAACCGAGACTAACTGAAATGAGGAGGGGCTCGACATGGCCCCGATGGTGATGGTCCCAGGTGGGGTGCCTTAACCTTAACAGCGCCGTCACGCCCAGGCGACGAAGATGGTAGCAGAGCCACCCATCAGGCGGAAACCGCGACCCGGTCACCGCGACCCGGCCAACCCCGCAAATCCTCCGCCATCCCCAGCATTCCGCGGCGAGGGGTTTTCCCGCGTCCTTCCAGCCCTTACCATGCGGGTTCAGTTCATGCCGCGGTATCCCCCGCCCCCCTTCCGTCCCACCAGGAGTACCCTACATGCGGAGATTTTTGCTCGCTGGCCTTGCCCTCTTGACCCTGACCCTCGTCGGGGCAGCCCTGGCGGCCAATCCCAAGGTCAACATGCAGACCAACAAGGGCCTAATCGTCATCGAACTCTATCCGGACCAGGCCCCCCAATCGGTGGCCAATTTTCTGGCCTACGTGGATGCTGGCTTCTATGACGGCACCATCTTCCACCGTGTCATCCCGGACTTCATGATCCAGGGGGGTGGGTTCACCGCCGACCTGGAAAAAAAGGCGACCCGTGACCCCATCCCCAACGAGGCCGATAACGGCCTCAAGAACGAGCGCGGTACCCTGGCCATGGCCCGCACCAACGATCCCAACTCGGCCACGGCCCAATTCTTCATCAATCACAAGGACAATGCCTTCCTCGACCACAGCGGCAAGAACTCGCGGGGCTGGGGTTATGCCGTCTTTGGCAGTGTCACGGACGGCATGAGCGTGGTGGATGCCATCGCTACGACCCCCACCGGGGCCAAGGGCATGTTCCCCAAGGATGTGCCCCTGGAGACCATCGTGATCGAGAAGGCCAGCCGCGTCGACGGCTGAGCCGACGCCAAATGACACGCCTTCATTCCTTTCGTCTCGCCAACCAGAGATTGCTTCCATGATCAGACTCACCACCACTCACGGCGATATCGCCATCGAACTCGACTTCGACAAGGCCCCGATCACCGCCAAAAACTTCGAGGATTACGTCCGTGACGGTCATTATGACGGGACTATTTTCCATCGCGTCATCAATGGCTTCATGATCCAGGGCGGGGGCATGGACACCCGCTTCATGCAGAAGCCGACCCGTGAGTCCATTCCCAATGAAGCCAAGAACGGACTCAAAAACAAGGCCGGCACCATCGCCATGGCACGGACCATGGACCCCCATTCTGCCAGCGCCCAGTTCTTCATCAACGTCGCCGACAACGGCTTCCTGGACTATCCCGGTCAGGACGGCTGGGGCTATTGCGTCTTCGGCAAGGTCACCGAGGGCATGGATGTCGTCAATAAGATCAAGGGGGTGAAGACAGGCAATCGCCAGGGCCACCAGGATGTGCCGGTGGAGGACGTAGTGATCGAAAAGGCCGTCGTGGTGGAATAGCCAATCCCCACCTCGATCGAATGGCCCCGCCGCGATCGACAGGCGCCAGCCCGCGGCCGCGGCCATCCCCGCCCGTTCAGGCTTGCCGGCGGTCCTTGACCGGGTGGCGGCTGACGGACCGACCGCGGGACGCGGTCATCGGACCTGGTCATCCACGCCTGTAGCCCCAGCCACACCAAGCCTGACCGTCCATGCCCGCTAGTCTTTTCATCTCGGACCTCCACCTGGCGCCGGAACGGCCGGCGACGGTGGCCCTGTTCCTCGACTTCCTGGGCCGGCAAGCCCGGGAGTCCGAGGCCCTCTATATCCTGGGGGACCTCTTCGATGCCTGGATCGGCGACGACGATGACGAGCCCCCCTACCCCGCCATCCGCGCCGCCCTGCGGGACCTGACGTCCAGCGGCACCCGCTGCGCCATCCTGCCCGGCAACCGCGACTTTCTCCTCGGCCGTCGTTTTTTAGCAGACACCGGCTGCGAGCTACTGGCCGATCCGACCCGCATCGACCTCTACGGGACCCCGACCCTGCTGATGCACGGCGATCTGCTCTGCACCGACGACCTGGCCTATCAGCGTTTTCGCCGCGTCATCCGCAACCCGATCGTCAAACGGCTCTTTCTGTGGCGGCGATTGGAGCGGCGCCGGGCCCTGGCCCAGGATTACCGACGGCGCAGCATGGCGGCCATTGCCGGCAAATCTCTGACGATCATGGACGTCAATCCTGATTCCGTCCTGGAAACCTTGCGGCGCCAGGGCGCCCGCCGGCTGATCCACGGCCACACCCATCGACCAGGGGATCATGCCCTGTCCCTGGATGGCCAGCCCGCCCACCGCCTCGTCCTGGCGGAGTGGCGTGAGGGTCAGGGTGAGGCGCTGATGGTCGGTCCTGGGGGCTGGAAGCGACTGGCGTTGGGTACCGTTCCCGGTGCCGGCTAAGCCGGCGCGGGCCGCTGGCAAAGGGCCTGGAGCCGTTCCAGTTCAGTCTCGGCAAAGCCGGCCTGGCGCCGGTCGTCCAGGTTGAGGGGGCAGCGAATACTCTCGCCAAGGTGGGCGCCGAGCAGTTCAAAATAGCGGGTCTCCGGGTCCAGCCCCCTTGCGACGCACAGGTAGCGGAACCAGCGGGTACCGGCGGCCACGTGGCCGACCTCGTCGCGGAGGATGACCGCCAGGCAGGCCGCCGTCTCCTCATCACCGGCTTCACGGAAGCGGGCCATCATGCCGGGCGTGACATCCAGGCCCCGGGCCTCCATGACCCGCGGAACCAGAGCCATACGCTCCAGGGGGTCGGCCGCGGTGCGCAGGGCCATGGACCAGAGGCCATCATGGGCGGGGAAGTCGCCATAGTCATAACCCAGGGCGCGGAGCCGGTCGCGCATCAGGCCGAAGTGCAGCGCCTCCTCGTCCGCCACCCGCACCCAGTCGTCGTAATAGGCCCGGGGCAGACCGCGGAAGCGCTGGACGGCATCCCAGGCCAGGTTGATGGCGTTGAACTCGATGTGGGCCACGGCATGGATGAGGGCCGCCCGCCCCTTGCCACCGCCCTTGCTGGCGCGGGCGGAGCGCTTGGCCAGGTCGCGGGGGTGAACCAGTTCCGGGCGCGCGGGCCGGCCGGGCTCTGTCAGGGGATCGACGGGGCAGGACTCATCCAGGG
>JAGVUH010000082.1 GCA_019136395.1 Gammaproteobacteria bacterium | reverse complement strand
AGCGCAGTATGCAGGCACCGTGGCATTGCCACGCAGGTGATGTAGATCCGCAGCTCTCCTTGGCGTGCTACGACCTGAAAGGGATGGCGCGAAGTATCACGGGGATAAGCGCCAGGGGAGCCGCTGGGAATGACAGTGGCGAAACCATGTTCCCACCGTGGAACCGTCAACCGTTTGACAAAGGTAATCCCCGACAGGAGGGGGAAACGGACATCAAGCACCTTAACGACGGTAACAAGACGCCGTCACACTGCCACGCAACCCGATTCAGCTCGAACAGGAGGGCCGAGCGCATTCGACAGCCGGATCGGTAGGGGCCAGGTACTGTCACGCGCCATCATCAGTGGCCAACGCCGATCAACGCAACGACATCCAAAGACAGGGGGGCGACCGGACGCCCGGTAACCCAACCCAGTATGCAGACGTCCTCGGGATTGCCACACAGTTGCTGAAGGTCTGCGTCTCTGACTGGAACGTAGCTACCCGAAAGGGGAGCACGAACTCCCTCACCCCGTTCAGCAGGAGAAAGTCCTTGTATGACCGTGGCACAGCCACGCTCCAACCATAGCCCTTCAGCCGCACGTGGAAATGATACCCCCTCCTGCAGGTGATTCGAGCCGACGCAAAGCACGCCAAAGGCCGGTTGCAGGGTACAGTGGCATTGCCACGTTATCCTTTCCAGCTGAATGCACGGGAAGGTCGAAAATCTGCAGGCGGATTTGTAGGGGCGTGGCACTGCCACTCCTCTTCCGTGCCAATCGCCGCTTCCCCCGGCCGGGGGGTGACCCACGTCTTGAACCCCAACGCACTATGCAAGCGGCCGTGGCATTGCCACGCTCCCCCGTAGATCATGAAAATACGAGGGGACTGCCACGCGCCTTCCATTACCCGTTCTCACACGCCGAATCGTTATGCCAGCAGAGGGATGCGACCCGAAGCTCTGCTATCCAAGGCTAGTATCAGGGGATCGTGGCATTGCCACACACTACACTCTCCAGCCTCCATCGGGATTTGGAGTACCGGCCGGTGCCGTCGAAGGTATTTATGAGTCCCCTCCGAAAAGCCGTTTCCGGGGCTATATCAGCGAATGCTGATTAACACTTTCATCTTTGCATCAACATGTTAAAACCATAAGTGTTCACTGATATACCCGATTTTTGGCTTTTCGGAGGGGACTCATTTATAGGGTCGTGGCACTGCCACGCTCGAACCGTGGTCCCGGCACCACACGCCAAAAGGGTATCCCCCGGGGGTGGTGATCAGAAGAAGTACACCCCATCGAGTAATCTATCGACCGTGGCATTGCCACGCAATTGCCCTAGGACATCACCTCTGCCAGGATCCCAACCACCCAAAAGGGTTGCCCGAACTCTCTCACCGCGTTTGTCAGGAGGTCCACCCAAGACGATCTTGGCAGTACCACGCTCCAGCCTAGGCCTATCGCCGTTCAGCCAAACGATATGCCCAACGTTAGGGGTGAGACCAGAAACCATTCACCACGACGCAGTATGCAGGGGACCGTGGCATTGCCACGCTCCTGCAAAAGCACCTCTTCGCTGTCCGTATCGCAAGCAGCCAAAAAGGTTGGCACGAACTATCTCACCCCCGCGTGTCAGCATCCTCCCGAGATGACCGTGGCATTGCCACGCTACCCTCGCTCTCAGAGGGACTACGGTCCGCGGACAATACAATGCCCGCTTGATGCGACGTCCGATAATCCCCTCCGAGGGGGCACGGCTCCTTAAAAACCCGCCCCCCTAAACCGCCTGGAGGGTGCAGTGGCTTTGCCACGATGAGCAATCGGGAATGGCCAGGTGGATTGCGCGCCGGATAACAATGCCACGTTCCCCGGAAATAACGCTCCCGAGCGGAAAATCCACCCTCCACCAGGAGGATGACGAGGGGAGGCGCAGCCGTTAGGACTTGATTGTATGTTTCCCGTGGAACATTTTTGGCTAGATTATTGATCAATCGCGCGCTCGGCAAACAAGACCGCCGGCCGGGCGCCCGCCTCGCCACCGCCGAGAGGGCGCTGGTCATCAGAGCAGGGGAGGGGGGAGGGGGCGAGGGTGCGGCAGAACCCTGGAGCGCGGGACAGGCCAAATCCCCCGGCAAAAGCCACTAAAACCACCGCAAGCGGCGCAGAAAGCGCACGGCCAGTCGGTAACATCGCGGCCGATCAACCTGCGAGATTCCCGCATGCCGTCCATCCCCTCCCTGGTCCAGCGTTTGCTGCGGCGCCTGCGGCGCGCCACCCCGCCGCCTCCGCCGCACGCGGTGGAGGACATTCCGAAGTACCCGCCCTTCCTGCGGGGCCTACCCGCCTTTCACCCGGACCTGCTGCTACAAACCCAAGAACCTTTGGTACGGCGCCTGCAGGATCAGCTCAAGCTGACCGATGCGCAGTTTACGACCTATATCCTGCCGTGCCTGCGCAACTACGCCGCCTATGTGCATTTGCTCCCCGCCTCGCAAAATCATCATCACCGGGGCGCGGGCGGCCTCCTGCGGCACGGCCTGGAGGTCGCGGAACGGGCCGCCGCCATCGCCGCGGAAAAAGCCTTCTTCACCGCGGATACCGTCCCGGCGGTGAAGCGGGCGGTCGTCGTCGAGTGGCAGGCCGCCAGCGCGCTCGCCGGCTTGTGTCATGACCTCGGCAAGCCCATCGCCGACGTCGAGATTGGCAGTGAGGACGGCACCCAGAACTGGGACCCCTTCGACCCCCAGGCCCGGTCCATCTTTGACTGGTGCCAACGCCACCAACTCGACCGCTACTTCCTGCGCTGGCGCAAGAATCGCCATCAGTGGCATGAAACCGAGGGCATCCTCGTCGTGCCGCGTATCCTCACCGAAGCCACCTTGTCGTGGATCGGGAGGACGGATCCCCGCGTGCGGATGCAGCTGACCCAAAGCATCGCCCGCGGCACCGACGCCCCCGGGGCCAATTTGATCGCGCCCATCGTCACCGAGGCGGATGCCTACAGCGTCCGCGCCGACCTGCGCAAATGGAGCAGCACCACGGGGGTCGAGATGCTGGCCATCCCGAGTCAGCGCTACATCCTCGATGCCATGCGCGAAATGATCCAGACGAGTAAATGGCCCATCAACCAGGCCGGGGGGCGGGTGTTCGTCACCGCGCATGGCGCCTTGCTGCCCTGGCCGGGACCGGATGCCGCCGGCATGGACGTGGTGAATTATCTGCGTAAAAACGAGATCCCCGGGATTTCCCGCGATCCGGACAATCTCGCGGATATCCTGATCGACACCGGCATCGCCGTCCCCTTGAAGCTGCCCCATGGCGATATGCGCTATTGGCGGGCGCGCATTACCTTGCCCGAGGGGCGGGACCTGGAATTAACCTGCCTGCGCGTGCCGGATAAAAACTACCTGATTGATCATCACACGCCGCCCCTGGTCGCCGTCCTGTGTGACGTCCCCGACGAGGCCGCGGCCCTGGACGCGGCGGAAGCGGACCCCCTGGAAGACGATCCGGAAGCGGGCGGTCTCCCGGCGCCCGGGAGCGTGACCACGCCCGGGGTCGCGCCCCCGGCGGCCGTCGCCACCCCCGGCGCCACTCCCGTCACCACCCCTGCCACCCCACCGGCACCGGACGCCGGCCAGGCCCCGGCCATGGTGCCGGCCATGGTGCCGGCGCCGGGCGGGGCGACGCGCCCGCCAACCCAGCGCGCAACACCCGCGGCTCCGGTAGCGGTCACGCCCCAAGCCCCGCCGGCGATACCCAACCCCTTCCGACGGCAACTGCAGGCCGCTTTCCCCCATGTCGGCAACATCACCCCCGAGGCCGCCACCACGTTTCTGCACCAACGCGGCGCTGTGGGCGCGACGTTGCTCGCGCTAGCCCGCCAGGCCGCGGCCAGCGCAACCTGCCCGGCGTGGCTGGATCCGCCCGCTGACGGCGCCATTTGGTTGCGCTACCCGGCGGCCTTGGAGCAGAACGGTAGCGGGCCCATCCCCGAACGGGCGGCGCTGGCCGCCTCGGCCCTCTTCACGCGTAACCCAACCAAGGTCACCTCGGTACTCCACGACCGGGCGGGCCATACCCTGCTGCGCCTGGAGAATCAGGTCGCCTTTCAGTGGGTGGCGTGGGTGCTCGGGCAGCCGCAGCCCACGGCCGCCCCCCCGGTAACCGTATGCCCGGCAGCGGGCGCGCCCCCCGCCACCCCCCGCGGCGCCGCTCCGGGGTCACAGGCACGGACCTCTAAGCCACCGCGACCCGCCGCCCCGGTCCCCGACCCGTCACCCCCCCTCCCGACGGGCGCGGCACCCACGCCCGCGGCCGTGACCGCCGCCGGCTCGGCCGACCCTGCCGTCCCGGCCCGCCCCGGTCCGGACCCGGACCCGGCCCGACCGTCGGGCAGGCATCCGACGGCGCCCACCCCCGCGGTCGCGCCGTCCGATCGGCGCCGGGAACTCCGGGATGTGACCCCGGCCGCCGCGCCTCCGGCAGCGGGGATACCCGCCGCCGAGGGCACCGAACCCCGCGGCCCGCGGGCGCCATCGCCCTTTCGCTCGCCACTTGCCGTCGAACCCGCCCCGGCGCCCGACGCCGCGCCGGCCGCCGCCGCGGACCCGTTCCTCGACCGCTTGCGCACCCTGGCCGCGCAGGACCACCTGTGCGCGGGCCTCACCGCCGGGCCGGACGGATTTGAGATTCACAGCGCCCACAAGGAGACGATCGCCAAACACCTGGAACTGAAACCCAAGGCCCTCGACTACCTGCTCAAGCGCCACGGGCGCCCCCGCGCCGACCGGGACGGGATCGTCTACCACCTTCCCCTGGGCTGAGCCGCCCGGCCGTACGCCCGCCATTGCCGGGGAAAAGGCGCTTCCAACCGCGGCATACCGGCGAATATCCCCGTCCGCCGCTGGTAGCCTGAACCCTGACCTTCCCGGCCCGGGTCCCGCGGCGTTGACGCCCGGGCCGGGCCCTGACCGCAGGTAAACGAGCGTTGTGTTGATGACCGGTGCCACCGACCCCCCCCCAACCCCGGCTCCCACGGCCCCACGCCGGGCGCCCCCGCCCGCCGCGCCTACCCCGGGGCCGCGCCCGCTCCTGCCGGCGCGACGCGGGCCCGGACGGCAGGGCAGGGGAGGGATGACCGGCGTGCCGCGGGGGGCGGACCGTGGCCGCTAAGAAAATCCTCTTTCAGGATCCCTTCCGCCCCGCCTACGAGGCCATCGCGGCCGGGGTCTGGTTCGTGACCGGTCTGCTGGCCTATTACCTGGCCCACCACACGATTCTGCCCACGCCGCCCTTTATGGGCCTGATGGCGGTGTGTCTGGTGATGGCGGTGATCCGGCTGATCCCGGCCGTACGCCTGTGGGCGGTGCGCTACCGGGTGCGGGAAGGTTTCCCGCTATCCTTCATCGCCCCCAAGACCCTGCTGCGCCAGATGCGCCCCGATCAGTTCTGGCTGGGAACCGGCTTTGAGTGGACCGCGGCGCAGACCGTGTTCGCCAACGAGATCCTGCGCCGCGACGCACGCGCCCTGGGCCTGACCGAGAGTGCGACGCCCGGGGCCGGCTGGATTCACTCCATTGGCCCGCCGGAACAACCGATCTATATCCCGGCGATGATGTTTCACGGCCAGACCCTGGTGGTGGGCACCACCGGCGCCGGCAAGACCCGGCTGATGGAGACGCTGATCGTGCAGTGCGTCGCCAAGGGCCACGCCGTGATCATCATCGACCCCAAATCCGACCTCGACCTGCGCCAGTCGGCGCAGCGCGCCTGCCACCTGGTCGGCCAGCCGGAGCGCTTCGTCTTCTTCAACCCGGCCTTTCCCGAGCACAGCGCGCGCCTGGACCCGCTGCGCAACTGGAACCGCAGCACCGAACTGGCCAACCGCATCGCCTCGTTAATCCCGTCGCAGTCCGCCAGCGACCCCTGGAAGGCGTTCAGCCAGCGGGTGCTGGACACGGTGGTGTCGGGTCTGGTCGCCTCGCGGGAATTGCCCAATCTGCTCAAGATCCGCGCCGCCATCGAGGGCGGTATCGAACCGCTGCTGGAAAAGACCCTGACCGCCCATTTTCGCGACCTGCTGGGCGATGGCTGGGAGGCGGACATCCGCGAACTGTCCACCACCGTCCTGCGCCCCACGCCACGCAAGCCGCGGGATCTGGACGGGATGATCCGCTACTACAAGGAGAAGGTGCGCGACGATCATCCCTCCACGGCGATCGAGGGCTTGTTGTCGATGCACCAGCACGACCACGCGCATTTCAGCAAGATGATCGCCAGCCTGTTGCCGGTGTTGAACATGCTGACCTCCGGCCATCTGGCGGCCCTGCTGTCCCCCAACCGCACCGACGATCAGGATCCCCGCCCGGTGTGGGACGTGGCCAGCATCATTAACCAGCAAAAGGTGCTCTATCTCGGGCTGGACAGTCTGTCGGACGCCATGGTCGGCTCGGCCATCGGCTCAATCTTTCTCGCCGACCTGACCGCGGCGTGCGGCGATCGCTACAACTACGGCATCCAGGACAAGCAGGAGATCTTCGTCTTTGTCGACGAGGCGGCCGAGGTCGCGACCGATACCCTGATTCAGTTGCTGAACAAGAGCCGCGGCAGTGGCACGCGCATCACCCTGGCGACCCAGACCTTCGCCGATTTCGCCGCCCGGCTGGGCAGTGAGAGCAAGGCGCGGCAGGTCCTGGCCAACTGCAACAACGTCATTGCCTTGCGCGTGCTGGATGGCGAGACGCAGGAGTACCTCGCCGATGGTCTGATCAAGACCAAGGTCCCGGTGATCCGGGAGAGTGAAGGCGAATCGGCCCATTCGAATAATCCGGTGCTCTATTCCGCCAGTTACGGCACATCGCTGTCGGAAGAAGAGGCCGATCTGTTCCCCGCGCCCCTGCTGGGGCAACTACCCAATCTGCACTACATCGCCAAACTGACCGGGGGGCGTCTCGTCAAGGGGCGTTTACCCATCCTGCAATCTACCCTGCAGGTGGCGGCCGATGAGCAGATCCGCCGCCATATGGAGCGCTGACCATGCCCCGGGATTCCACGCCCTCGCCCCCGCCCGTCGCCGGCGCTGGCGCCGAACTGTTCGCCGTGGTGCGGGGCCAGGCCTGCCCGCCCCCCGCGGCCATGGTCGAGGCCGCCCTGCGCGCCGGTCGCCTCGTCAACGCCATGCGCCGCGTGGCCCGCCAGTGGCCGCGCACCCGTCCCATCAGCCTGCAGGTCGCGCGCTATCTCACCACCCTCATTCCCGAGACCAACGGTCAGCCGGTGCTGTATCGCGCCCTGGCCGGCGCCGTCCAGCACACCCTGGCGTGCATTCTGGCCCACCCCGGCCGGGCGCTGGACGCCGAGTCGCTGCGCACCTTCGTCATCAGCCTCTGCCAGCCGTTACCCGCCGTCCTGCACTGCACGGTGCTGATCCCGACGCGGCAGCAGACCTGGAACCCGCTGGGCGACGATCTGTACGACTGGCTGCCGGCGCGGGAGCGGGTGGTGATCTATCGCCGCCACGCGCCGGTGGAGCGGGCGCAACTGACGGGCTTGTTTGAATCCCTGTTGCCCCGGTTGCTGACGCCGGCGGATCTGTGGGCCATGCACCTGACGCCGGCGGAATTGCTGGCCCTGGTGCTGACGGCGGCTGACGCGTCGGGCGCGGACCTGCACCCGCTCACCCCCCGCGGACGGGACGCCGCCCGCGGGGCAACGACCTGACGGGGCGCGCCATGCTCAAGCTCGCCCTGCTGTTGCTCCTCATCTGGATCGCGGAAGTGCTCATGCTCACCGCCCTGGTGGCCGACCGCTACTACAAGGCCAATCTCCAGTACGAGGAGGACCGTTCCCAGGCCTGGCTGGGGGACAAGACCTACAACGCCATCCGTGCCCGCGGCGATCTGATCTTTGAGGATTTCTTTGTCGCCAGCGGCCTCTACGACAGCAGTTTCGAGTTATTCATCCCCTCCGCCGAAGAGCGGCGGCGCTCCCTGGGCATGGAGGACATGGGACGCTCCCTGTTTCATCTCGTCAATGAGCGCATCGCCCTGGGATGGTATGCGGTGCATCAGGTGATCCTGCGCCTGCTGCAGTTTTCGCTCTGGGTGCCGTTTTTTCTCGTCGGCCTGATCCCGAGCGTCGTCGATGGCCTGGCGATGCGCCAGGTGAAAAAGGCCAACATGATCGCCGTGTCCTCCGTGGTCCATCGCCTGGCCCTCTATGCCTTTCTGGCCCTGGTCTATCTGGTGCTGATGGCGCTCTTCTACCCGTTGCCGGTCAGTCCGCTGTTCTATCCCCTGGTCGCCGGCGGTCTGGCCCTGCTCATGGCGACCCTGGTCGCCAACCTGCAAAAAAATCTCTAACCCCATGAAGCGCCATTACCCGACCCTGCTGCTGTTCCTGGTGAGCGCCCTCGCGGCGGCGAACCCGCACCCCGTGCCGGAGCTGATGCCGGTCACCCTGGAGACCGCCGAGGACACCCTGAGCCCGTGGGTGGCCTTGGCCCCGTACCTCCCGCACCGGCCAGCGGTGACGTTGATCGTCGTCACCCCCCCGGCCGGCGGCCAGCTGGAACTGGATGGCGCGCACCGGGCGCGCTTTCGCCCGCAGCCGGACTGGCACGGCGATACGACCTTTCGCTTGCGCGCCTGCCACCCCGACGGCCGCTGTCACGAGACGGAAAACACCGTCCGGGTGTCGCCTACCGCCGATCGCCCCCAACTCCCCGCGGTCACCCTGGCCAGTGCCGGACCCCAGGCCAGTCCCTGGTTCGTCTTCCCCATCAGCGACCCCGATCAGCCCCCGCCCGGCGGCCACCGCCTGGAGCTGGTCAATCCCCCGCCCCCCATCCACGGGGCGGTCGAGGTGGACGGCGCGCGGGTGCGCTTCGTGCCCAGCCCGGACTGGACCGGGGTGACCCGCGCCGATCTGGCGGCCTGTCACGCCGACGGCCGCTGCAGCCACCCCACGCCGGTGACCGTGCGGGTCCTGGCCGACGGCGCCCCGCCCGCCTGTCAGGCGCCCCCGGTGCGCGTCCGGGCCGGCGAGCCGGCGACCACCGCCACCCTCGACGCTACGGACGCGGCGGCGCCACGCCAGCTGAGCATCCCCGCGCACGCCCCGGGGCTGACGGTGCAGTTGACGGACGCGACGCAACTGTCGGTCCAGGCGCCCGCCACCGCCCGCCGCGGGGAGGCCTGGTACCTGCTCGAGGTCTGCGCCGACGCCGACCGCTGCACCACCTGTCGCGGCACGGTGCAGATCGAGACGGTCAATCATCCCCCCACCCTGACCGTGCCGACCTTCGTCACCGACGAAGATACCCCCAGCCGCTTTCTGCGCCCGGCCGTGGCCGACCCCGATCCCGGCGATGACTGGCGGCTGGACCTGGTCACGCCGCCGCCGCCGGCGGCAGGCGTGGTGCAGACCCTGGGCAAGGATCTGCGCTTCAAGCCCGCCCCCGACTGGCACGGCACGACCGAATTCGTGCTGCGCGTCTGTGATACGCAGGACGCCTGCAGCGCGCCGCAGCCCGCGGCGGTGACGGTGCGCCCGGTCAACGACGCCCCGACGCTGACCGACACCGTGTTGACGCTCGACGAGGATCACGCGCCGGCATGGTTCCCCCTGCCGGTGGTCGACCCGGACTCACCGGGGCCGTTCCAGGTGGCGGTGGTGGCCGAAGGGGCCGGGGTGGCGGCGGCCGTCGAGGGCGGTCGCACGCCGCGCGTGCAGCTCACCCCGCGCCGGGATGCCACCGGGACGGCCCTGGTGACCCTGCGCCTGTGCGATGACGCCGGGGCCTGCGCCCCGGCCACGCTGAGCGTCACCCTCCAGCCGGTCAACGATCCGCCCGTGGCGGCGAGCGGCTCACTCCTCGTCCCCGCGGGGGCAACGAGCGCCTGGCAGGAGGTGGCGGTGCTGGATCCCGATGCCCACGATACCCACCGCGTGGAGATCGTCACGCCCCTGGCGGACACCCTGGGCGCCCTGGAGGTGCTGGGGCCGCGGGTGCGCGTGCAGGCCCCCGCCGGCGCGGCCGGTCGGGGCACCGCGGCGTTGCGGGTGTGCGATGCCGCGGGCGCCTGCTCCCCGGCCTTCCCGCTGACGGTGCACGTGACGCCGGCCATCCCCGCCTGTGCCGCGCGGCAGGCGGCGCAGGCGGCGGCGATCTGCGCCGCGGGCACGGTGCCCGCCGCCAGCGCCGAACGGGCGGCCGCCTGCTGGGAGGCGGCGGCCGCGCCCGCGGACCGCCCGCCGGCCGCCGACGCCCTCCTGCTGACGACCGCTGAGGATCTGCCCAGCCCCTGGGTGCCGCTGCCGTGGGTGGGGGCGGACTGCGCATGCCCGGACGACGGTTGTCCCCTGGCGCTGGTCGCGCCCCCCCCACCCGCGGCCGGGACGCTGGAACTGGCCGCGGGGCGCCTGCGCTTTGTCCCCGCCCCCGACTGGTCCGGCACGGCCACCGCCCAGGTGCGCGCCTGCGCCCCCGACGGCGCCTGTCAGCCGCCGCGGACCGTGGCCCTGCTCGTCACCCCCCAACCGGACGCGCCCCGCGTCCCCGCCGGCCTGATCGAACTCACACTGGACGACCAACCGGCGCCGCTGGCGCCCGCGGTGCTGATGGTGGACCCCGGAACGTCTGCGGCCGACCTGCGCTTTGAGCTCCTAACCGCGACGGCCGCCAGCGACGGCGTGGCGCTGACCGCCAGCGGCGCCGTGCAGCGCGACGCGGCCCGGGCCGCGCGCCCGCTGGAGGTCACCCATCTGCTGCAGGTGTGTACGGCGGATGACTATTGCACGGTGACCAATCTACGGCTGCGCGCGCCCGACGCCCGGCCGGCGCCCCGCCTCACCGCCCCGGCGTGGGTGGTCACTGCCGGCACCCCGGATCCCTGGCATCCCTTTGACCTGCAGTCCGCCGACCCCGACGCCCACCTCCAGCTCGAAGGGCTGAGCAGCACCCTGCCGGGCACGGTGGTGGTCAACGGCGCCGCGGCACGGCTGGTCCCGCCCTGGGGCTGGACCGGTGAGGGGCTCACCCGCTGGCGGGCCTGTGATGAGCGTGGCCGCTGTTCCGAACCCGTCGCCGTCCCGGTGCGGGTCGTGGCGGCGCCGGACGCGCCGGCCTTCAATCCGGTCACCCTCGCCACCCGCGAAGACACCGCCACCCCGTGGCTGGAGCTGGCCGTGCGCCAGGGAGAGCCCCAGCCGCCCTACACCCTCACCGTCGATCCCCCGCCCGCGACGGGCGCCGTGCTGACGGACGGCACCCGGCTGCAATATGTCCCGGCGCCCGATGTGTCCGGGGAAGACGCCTTCGGCCTGGTGCTGTGCGATGCGGCGGGGCGGTGCGCGCGCCAGCCGGGCCAGGTGCGCGTGCAGGCGGTCAACGATCCGCCCCAGACCACCGCGGCCCCCCTGCTGACCGCGGAGGATCAGAGCAGTCCCTGGCGGGATCTCACGCCGGCGGATCCCGACCCGGCGGAGCGCCACACCTTGGAGATCCGGCGCCATCCGCCCCTGGAGGCCGGCACCGTCGAGGTGGCGGACCTGCAGCTGCGCTTTCATCCCGCCCCCCACTGGTTCGGCGCCACCGCGCTGAGCTATCGCGTCTGTGATGCGGCGGCGGCGTGCAGCGCGGACGTCGAACTGGAACTGCTGGTCACGCCGGTCGGTGACGCCCCGCGGCCGCAGCCGGCGGAGCAGACCACCCGCGAGGACACCCCCAGCGACTGGTGGCCCCTGCCAATCGACGACGACGACCCGGAGGATCAGCACGACGTGACCCTGACCGCGGTGCCCGCGGGACTCACCGTCCAGGTGCGTGATCGGCAGCTCCAGGTCAGCCCCGACCCGGACGTGGCCGGCGCCTTCGCGGTCGGCCTGACGGTCTGTGACCGCTATCAACGCTGCACCCCCACCACCCTGCCGGTGCGCATCGACCCGGTGGCGGACAGCCCGCAGGTCGAGGAGCTGTTCGTCGTCCACGAGCAGGGGACCCCCCCGGAGTGGCTGACCCCGACCCTGCGCGACCCGGACGTCGGGGATCAGCATCACCTGGAATTGCTCGGCGTGCCCGACCAGGGCCAGGCCGAGGTCAAGGGCGCGCAGCTGCGCTACCTGCCGGCGCCGGACTTCCTCGGCGAAACCGTCCTGGCCTTCCGCGCCTGTGATCAGCAGGGGCTGTGCTCGCCCCCGGCGCGCGCCGTCCTGCGGGTGGTGGACCACAACGACCCGCCGCACCTGGCCGCGCTCCAGATCAGCGTCGCCCCGGGCGAGACCGCGGAGGTCCGGGTCGACTACTCGGACCCGGATGCCGACGAGACCCACGTCCTGCGCCTGCGCCAGGAGCCGGGCTTCGGCACGGCGACCCTGAGCGATAACCGCCTGCGTTACACCGCCCCGGCGGAGGCCACCGGCGCCACCGAGCTCCACCTTGAACTGTGTGACCAGAAACCGCAGTGCGTGGCGCGCGTCGTGCCCATCACCCTCCTCGCGCGCAACCAGGCCCCGGTGCTGGCCCCGCTGACCCTGCTGCTGCCCGCCGCGCCCGCGCCCGCCCCCTGGGTGCGGGCGGTGATCGAGGATCCGGATGCGGGCGATGAGCACCGCCTGGAGGTGGTCACGCCGCCGCGCCACGGACGCGTCGAACTCCAGGGCGCGGAGCTGCGCTACCAGGCCGCGCCGGCCTTCAGCGGCGAGGAACGCCTGACCCTGCGCGCGTGCGACGCCCAGGACGCCTGCTCGCCGCCCGCCCCGGTCACCGTCCGCGCCACCCCGGCCGCGGACGGCGACCCGTTGCAGGTCGACGACAGCAGCCTGGAGCTGAGCGAGGATGGCCTCGCGCCCTGGGTGGACCTCCTGACCCGGGTGCGCCCGGCCGTCGCGCCCGACACGCTGGTGGTGGAACTGACCGACCCGGCCCAGCATGGCCAGTGTCACCTGTCCGGCCGCCGGCTGCGCTATCGGCCCCCGGCCGACTGGTCGGGCGCGGACAGCTGCGGCTATCGCGTCTGTCGCACCGACGGGCACTGTAGCGCGCCCGCGCGCCTGCAGGTCACCGTGACCCCCCAACCGGATGCGCCCCGCCTCGGCGAGCTGACGCTGGACCTGCTGGAATCGACCACGCAGACCGTCACCGTCCCGGTCTTCGATGCCGACGAGCAGGCGGGGCACCGGGTGACGGTGGTGGAGAGCGCCGCCGACCTGACCCTGGTGGTGTCCGGTCTGGAACTCGAGGTCACGCCGCGGCCGACGTTTTCCGGGGACGCCCCCTTTACCCTGCAGGCCTGTGATGCCGGCGGGCTGTGCAGCCAACGCGCCTATACCGTGACGGTGCTGCCGCTGCCGGACGCGCCGCGCCTGACGCCGCTGACCCTGGAGGTCGAGGAAGATACCGCCACCGGCCCGGTGGCGGTGCCGATCGTCGACGCGGATGCCAACGAGCGGTACTGGCTGCAGGTGCTCGCGCCGCCGGAACATGGCCAGGTGACCGTGGCGGCGGGGAGTCAACCCACCCTCACCTACACCCCCCATCCCGACTATGCCGGCAACGATGACCTGTTGCTGCAGGTCTGCGACCAGCACACCCTGTGTAACGAGATGCCCGTCACCGTGCGCGTGGCGGCGCGCAATGATCCGCCCCAGGCGGTGACGCTGGTCCTGCGCACCCACCAGGACACGCCGGTCCCCTTTACCCGGCCCGCGGTGACGGACCCGGACCGCGACGATCGCCACCAGCTCAGCGTCGTGACGCCGCCGCAGCAGGCCACGGTCGAGCTGGGCACGGACCTGTTGAGCCTGCGCGCCCTGCCGCGGCCCGGGTTTACCGGCCGGGAAACCTTCACGGTGCGGGTCTGTGATCTGAGCGCGGCGTGCGTGGACGCGGCGGCGGAACTCGAGGTGCTGCCCCTGCGCAACCCCGCTGACACCCTGGCGATCCTGCCCACGGTCGCGGTGGTCGGGCCCTCCCCCGAGGGGCGCTGGCCGTTGGTGACCACGCCGCTCACGCGCCGCGACACCGGCGAACGCGTGACGGGCAAACACCCGCTCACCCTGCGCTACGCCGCCGACGGGCGGGCGGACCTGCGCTTGGGCACCGCCACGCTCGTCCCGGGTGGCACGCTGACGGTGCCCGACTATGATTTCGATGCCGCGGGGGGACGTATTGCCCTGGCGCTGGCCCTTGCCGCGCCCGCCAGCGCCCCGGACGGCGCGATCGGGATGCTGACGATCCGGGTGGAAGACCTCCTGACCGAGGACATCGGGGTCCAGCTCTCCACCTGGAATCCGGCCCGCCTGCTGGCGCCGCAACCGACGGCGACGGTCGTGGCGCGGGACGTCCAGCGCCTCGAGATTCCCGTCGCCGACCTCAGCGACTACTGCGCCGGGACGGTCCTGACCTGGACCTCGGCCGCCGCCTTCCCCCGGCGCGATCGCAGCCGGGGCTACTGTGCGGTGGAATGGCTGGCTCTCCCCCCCGGCCTGGAGCCCGACCGCCGCGCCGCGGGGGCGAGCCTGTCGGGGCGCGTGACGACCCCGGACCCGGTGGCCACCCTCGTCTGGCGCGCCGGCCTGGTGTTTTTCGATCACCTCGGCCTGCCGCGGTTCTTCCCGGCCGCCGGGGAGCGCCGCCTGGAGCTGCAGGTGATCGCGCCGCCGCTGCCGGAACTGCTGTTCCGTCCCAACGCGACCACCGACCTCCCGGGACCCGCGGGCGGCTATTGGCCCCTGCCGGCCACGGCGGTGGCGCAGGTCAGCGCCCGGGCGCCCTATCCCGGCCTGACGCTGACCCTCGACCCGATCGGGGGGGCGGACCCGGAGGGCATTGCCGTGCACAGCGCCAATACCACGGTCCAGGCGGACGTGACCGCAGCGCGGCGCCCACAGACCTACCGGCTCACGGCGGCCTACTCGCAAGCCCCGGCGCACGCCGCCACCGCCCAGCTGACCCTCGGCGAACCTGGCCGCGGCAGCGCCGTGACCTTGCAGGGCGGACCGACGCTCATCCAGCGCGCCGATGCGGCGCTGGTGATCCACGGCGCCCTGGTGGACTTCGCCGCCCCGGACCGGCCGGCGGACGACACCGGGCGGTGGCGCGTGCAGCTGCTCCGCCAGCCGCCGGGCGGCCCGGAGGAAGCCGTCGGCCCGGAAATCGAGACCGGCGCGGCGCCCTTCACCCTGACGCTGCCGCCCCAGGCGCCCGGGGAATTCCAGCTCTTTGCCGAAGCGCTCGATGCCTATGGCACCGGGCAGCGGGTGCATTCCGCGCCGCTGCGCGTCATCCTCACCGACCCCGACGCCGCGCCAGCCATCACCCTGGACGCCGACCTCCGCCAGGGCCAGGCCCCGCTGGCCACGACCCTCACCGCGCGACTGCCCGCGGCCGCCCTCGCCCAGGTAGCGGCCGTGGCCTGGGAAATGGCCCCCGACCCGGACGGGGCCTACCAGGAGATCGCGACGGCGACCGCGCCCGAGTTGCGCTTGACCCTGCCGCTCCTGGTGCGGGAACCGGGCGTCTATCATTACCGCTTGCGCGTCACGCCGCGGGGCGGCGGGCCGCCCACCTATTCGCCGCCCCTCGCGGTACAGGCCTATCAGCGGCCCCCGTTGCGCGTGCAGGGCTATCCCGAAACCGTCCTCGGCCGGCCGGTGCGGTGGTCGGTGCTGGAGAGCGGGACGGACGCCATCGAATATCAGTGGTCCTCACCCGCGCTGGTCGCCGCCCCGCCGGGCGCCAGCGTCGAGCTGGCCGCGGATCACCCCGGCCGCCACCCGGTCACCGTGCGGGCCAAGTACGTCACCGCGCCTGACCTGCCGGCGGCCTGGGCGACCTGGACCGGGCAGTTGCTGGTCGCGCCGCCATTCCTGCGGGCGCCGACCCTGTTCGGGCCCTACACCGTGTACGAAGGTCAGGTCGCCCGCTTCCACAGTCCCGAGGAGCCGGTGCTGGACCCGGCCGCGCCGCTGGCGCCGGCGGTGCGCCGGCTGTGGCGCCTGCCCAACGGCCGGGTGGCGACCGGCGACAGCGTGGTCTACACCGTGGGCGCGGACGACGCCCACATCGATTACAGCGCCTGGCTCGACGGCCATGAGGCGACTACCCGCGTCACCAGCCGGCTGCCCCTCCACACCCATGCCCGACCCTGGCCACGCTGGCAGTTGCAACGGCGCCCCCTGCGCGCGCAGACCCCGGCCCGGGTGTATTACGCCCTGGTCCCCGCAACGCCCGCCGGGCTGCGCGATCTGCGCCTGGGCCGGGACCTGCGTTATAGCCTCGACCTGCCCGCGGGGGTGACCGTGCTGTCCCACGACCGGCATACCGCCCTGCTCCAGTTCGATGCCCCGGGGGACTATGCGGTGCGCTTTACCGTCACCGACGCCCAGGGCCGCGAGCAGACGGTGGAGGACCGGCTGACGATTGCCGATCCCCCGCCACTGCTGGCCTCCGTGCGCACCTTTTTCGCCGATCGCTGGCAACGGGCGCCGCTGGACACGACCCTGCGCTGGTCGGTCGAGGGACTGGCCGCCGGGGAAACGGTCACGGCCGTCCAGCTCCTGCTCGACGGCGAGCTGGTGCAGACGGACCCCCCCGCGACCGCCGCCCTGCGCCTGAAGACGCCGGGCCAGCATGAGGTCGTGTTGCAGGTACGCACCTCCCAGGGCCGCAGCCTCGCGGAGCGGACCCGGATCCAGGTCCAGCGCCCCGCGCCGCCGCGGTGCCAGATTGAGGTCAGCGGGCCCCTGCCGGGCAACGCCGCGATCAGCGCCGTCTGCACCGCGCCCCTGGGCCGCGTCGCCGGCTATCACTGGCGCCTGCTGTTCGCTGATGGCGGGCGCGTGGAGCTGAAAAACGGTGGCCAGCGCATTCAGCTGGGCAAGGCCGACCAGGCGCGGGCGGTGACAAGGATCGAGCTCATCGCGCGGGACGATCAGGGCCACGCCGCGCCGGTGGTCACCTGGGCGCCGGAGGCGCGGCCGTGACGCGCGGGTGGGGGGCGGTCCTGCTGCTGGGCGTCGCCCTGCTCAGCGGCGTCGCGCGCGCGCAGGCGCCGGACACGGACCACGTGACGCTGACCCTGCGCGAGGATGAGCCCAGCGCCTGGCAATCGCGCGTCCCGGGCAGCCTGGCAGGGGGCGACGCGCCGACCTTCGCGGTCACCGTGCCGCCGCCACACGGGGTGATCGAGCACGGGGACCAGGGCTGGCGCTATCGCCCGGCGCAAGACTGGTACGGGGAAGATGCGGCGACCCTGGCGTGGTGCGTGGCGCCGGCACGCTGTCACACGACGACGGTGAAGCTCCGGGTCACGCCGGTCAATGATCCCCCGGCCCTGGCGCCGCTGACGCTCACCACCCACCAGGACCTGCCGTCCGCCCCCATGCCGCTGGTCGTCAGCGATCCGGATGCCCGCCGCCCGCCCACCCTGGCGATCATCGGCAGTGAGCGCGGCCGCGCGACCCTGGAACAGGACCGGCTGCGCTTCACCCCGGACTACGGGGTCACCGGCACGGCGCGCGTCGACCTGATGCTGTGCGATGAGGCCGGCGCCTGCGTGGAGGCGGCGGTGCCGGTGCGCATCCGCAATGTCAACGATCCGCCGCGCTTGACGGTGACCCCGCTGGCGCTCGACGAGGACGCCGGCCCCACGCCGTTGGCCGTCACGGTGCGCGATCCCGATCCGGCGGACCGCTACGACCTGGCCGTCACCCTCGCTCCGGCGCACGGGGAGGCCGCCGCCACGCCGGACCGGCAGCAGATCACCTATACCCCGGCCGCAGACTTTCACGGCGAGGATCATTTTTTCATCGCCGCCTGTGATGCCGCGCAGGCCTGCGCCGATGCCCGGGTCAGCGTCACCGTGCGTCCGGTCAATGATCCGCCCGCGCGCGTGCTCCTCACCCTGGTGACCAAACAGGGCCAGGGTACGGACTATGTGACGCCGCTGGTGCTGGACGCCGACGCGGACGATCAGCATCAGCTCTCCCTGCTGTCGCCGCCCGAGGGGGTGTATCTGGAACTGGACGCGGCGCGCGCGGCCCTGCGGGCCCTGCCACAGCCGGGCTTCAGCGGCGCGGCCACCTTCCTGCTGCAAGCCTGCGATGCCGCCGGGGCGTGTGTCGTCAATGACGCCTTTCTCGACGTCATCCCCACCGTGACCGTGGCGCCGGAGGCCGGGACGCTGCCCGTGGCCCTGCTCGCGCCGGAGGCCCTGGCGGAGCAGGCGGTCGACATCCTGCGCACCGAGCCGTTGGCCCTGTATGGGACGCCGGCGGCCGCGCCCCTCACCGGCGTGGTGCGGGTCGACGCCCAACTGGACGCCTCGGCGCCGCTGGCCTATCGCCTCGGGGAGGTCACCCTCCACCCGGGGGAGGAACGGTTTATCGCCTATGTCGACGTCGACGCCCACGCCGGCCGGCTGGAACTGCCGATCGCCCCTCTGCCCACCGGCCCCGTGCCCGCGGGGGCGGGGGGGCTGTTGCACCTGCGGGTCTCGGAACCGCACGCCCCCGACGTGCGCGTGCCCCTGGCACTGTGGGATCCCGGCGCGGCCATCGACCTGCGCGCGAGCCAGGCCCAGTTCGCCGCCAACGTCGAGCCGGTCCGTGTGCATGCCAGCAGTGGCGACCCCCGCTGCGCGGACGGCGTCCGCGTCGTGCGCGAGCCGCTGCCGCGCGCCGCCCCGGGGCGGGCCACTCGCTATTGCGCGTTGCGCTGGCTGGAGCTCCCGGACGGCCTGACGCAGGTCGCGGACAGCGAGGTGGCCCAACTCAGCGGCGTGGTGACGGGGGAGGGGAGCACGGCGCGCATCCGCTACCAGCCGGGACTGCTCGTGTTCGCTGACCCGCAGGGCCCGGGGCGCTTTCTCCCCGGCCGCGAGGCCCGGGAATTTACCCTGGCCCTGGCCCGCCCGCGGCCCCCGGCCCTGTTCGTCATCCCGGTCAGCGACAACCCAACCGGGCAGGCCTATACCGCCGACGGCCCGTGGCCGGCCGCGGAGCGCGCCGCCCACGTCGTCGCCCGCGGGGACTACCCCGGCCTGACGCTCACCCTCGACGAGCAGACCCACGCCACGCCGCATCACCAGGTGCAGGCACGTCTGCCGGACGCGCCCGCGCGGATTACGGCGACCGCCCACTATCCGGCGGCCCCGCACCTCACCGCCCAGGCCCGGCTGGATCGGCGCCCCGGGGCGGCGACGCCCACCCCCCGGCTGGCGGCCCTCGACCAGCCGCCGCTGGCGGGCGCGCCCGTCACCGTCCACGGGCGCCTGTTCGGCCTGTCCGCCCCGCTGCCGCCCGAGGGCGGCGGCTGGCAGGTGCAGTTGTGCCAGCTCACCGCCGGTCAGCCGCCCACGGCCCTGACCGCGGCCCAGGCGCTGACCGCCGCCACGGGCGCCTTCGTCTTTGCCGACGTCTCCTTGCCCGCGGGCGACCTGGCGCTGGCGGTGCGGGCCGAGCGGCGCACGGCGGACGGCGACGGGCTGGAGAGCCTGCTCTCCGCCCCCCTGGCGGTGACGGTGGCGGACCCGGCCCCGGTGGCCGTGACCCTGCGCGCCCCCCGCCCCCAGGGGGCCGTGCCCTTCGTGGCCGACCTGCGGGTGGAGCTGGCCCGGCCGGAGCAGGCCGCGGCCCTGGGTGAGGTGCGCTGGGAGAGCTCCGCGGATGACGGCGCTACCTGGACCCCCGTGCCGCCCGCGGCGCTCACCCCGCCGGGGTTGGCCTATGCCCCCACCCTGACCGCCGCGGGTGCCCGCCAGTATCGCGTCACCAGCGTCAATCGCTTCAGCGGCGCGACCCAGGTGGCGCCGGTGGTCACGCTGCGCGCCTTCGACGTGCCGGACATCGCGCTGGTGGGCTTTGCCGACACCTACCTCGGGCGCGCCACCCCCTGGCGGGTGGTCTCCAGCGACCCCGCGCCGCTGCGCTATCGCTGGCGCCTGGAGCGCGCGGATGGCGCGGCGCCCCCGGTCGAACTGGAGGGCGCGACCCACGCGTTGGGGGCGGACCTGCCGGGGGCGCTGACGGTGACGGTCGCCGCGCGCCGGGCGGACGCGCCGGAGGTGCCCGAGGCCTGGCGCACCGTGCGCCGCCCGCTGCACGTGGGACTCCCGCCCCTGCGCCCACCCCGCCTGAGCGGCCCGGCCCGGGTGCGCGCCGGGGAGCCCGCCACCTATCACGCGCACACCGCGGCGACCCTCGACGCCACCGGGGACAGCGGCTGGCGCCTGGGCGGCCAGTGGCACTTGCCCGATGGCACGCGCGTGGCGGGCCCCCAGGTCCACTACACCCCCGCGGCCGGCGATCGCCCCCTGCGCTATGAATACTGGCTGGAAGGCCACGCCGACGCCACCCGCGCCAGCGTGACCCTCGCTCCGGAGATCTGGTCCTACCGCTGGCCGGACTGGCGCCTGTTCACCCAGACGCTCCGTCCCTATGCCCCGGCGCGGGTCTACTATGAACTCAAACCCGATCCGCCCGACGCCCTCGGCGCGGAACCCGTGACGACGACCTGGGACGTGCCGCCCGGGGGGGTGATCGAAGACCGCCAGGACGCCGGCATCGTGGTGCGCTATGACCGGCCCGGCAGCCATGCCGTCAGCGCGCGGGTGCGCGACACCCACGGGCACGCGGCCGAGCTCAGCCACGTCTTTGACGCCCTGGAGCCGCCGCCCCTGGGGGTCACCCTGACCCTGACCGCCGCCGATCCCTGGCGCCGCGCGCCGGAGACCGTCACCGCCACCTGGGAGGTCGCTGGCTTGACGGAGACCGAGGTGATCGAAACGGTGACCCTCACGGTGGACGACCGGGAACATGCCCTGACCTCGCGCGAGGGCGCGCGCTTTCCGCTCGACACCCCCGGGGAGCATCGGGTGCGGGTGGCGATCCGCACCAATTACGGGCGCACGGCGGACGATCTGCGCGGGCTGGTCCTGACCACGGGCGTCCCGCCGCACTGCACGATCGACAGCGTCATGCCCGCCGGCCAGCCCCGCACCCTGCACGCGCGCTGCACGGCGGCACAGGGTGAGATCCGCCGCTACCACTGGGTGATCCGCTACGCCGACAACGGCGCGGAGCAGGCGGTGACCACCCGGGGCGGCGCCATCCGCCTCAGCCGGCAGGCGATGCAGCGGGGGGTGGCGGCGGTGACGCTGGTGGCCCGCGATGACAAGGACCAGGCCAGCGCCGCGGTCCAGTGGCCGCCGCCGTGAGCGGGACGCTCAACAGCGATGGCGCAGCCCGGTGATGCGCGGATCCTTGTGACTCTGCAGGCCCAGCTCCAACGCCCCCTCCTCGTAGAGGATGGCGCCAAAGCGCTTGCCGCGGGTGATGGCGGTATACAGCAGGGAGCGGGACAGCACCGGGTAATGCTCCCGGGCCAGGGCGATAATGACCGCGTCATATTCCGAGCCCTGGCTTTTGTGGACGGTCAAGGCATAGGCCAGCAGCAGGCCCTCGCTTTCGCGGCGGGTGTAGGTGACCGCCCGGCCATCGAATTCGACGGTCAGGGTGTCGTCCGCCGGGTTGATATCCCGGACAAACCCGGCGTCGCCGTTGAACACCTCCTTGGTGTAATCGTTCGCCGTCGCGATCACCTTGTCCCCGTGCGCGAACGGCAGGGCGGACCCGACGCGCTCCGGCGGCAGATTGGGGTTCAGCCGCCGTTGCAGGCGCACATTCAACGCCACGGTGCCGGCCGCGCCGCGCTTCATCGGGCTGAGCACCTGGATCTGCCGCAGGGGATGAAAGCCGTAGGTCTGCGGCAGGCGGTCACACACCCACTCCTCGACGCAGGCGGCGATGTCCGCGGCGCTCGCCACCGCCAGGGCCACGTATTCGCGGCTATCGCCGCGGGGGGGCACCCGCCCGGCGCGAATGGCGTGCGCCGCCTGGATGATGTGACTGTCGGCGGCCTGCCGGTGCACCTCGCGTAAGGTCGCCACCGGGATGGCGCCACTGGCGATGAGGTCGTCGAACACGCGCCCCGGACCGACCGAGGGCAGCTGATCGGCATCCCCCACCAGCAGCAGGGTGGTGGTCGGCGCCAGGGTTTCGAGCAGCCAGGCCATCACCTCAACGTCGACCATCGACGCCTCATCAATCAGCACCACGTCGGCCAACAGGCCGCCGCTGTTCTGGCTGTTGGTCCACAGCAGGCGGTGGATGGTGCTGGCGTCATGACCCGTGGCGGTGGCCAGGCGCTTGGCCGCGCGGCCGGTGGGCGCGGCGAGCAGGATCTTGGCCCCATACTGCTGGAGCACCTCGATGATCACCTGGGTCGTGGTGGTTTTGCCGCAACCCGGACCGCCGGTAATGATCGCGATCCCGTGCTGCAGCGCCAGTTCCACCGCCTCGCGCTGGGAGGCGGACAGCGTCAGCCCGCAGCGCCGTTCCGCCGCCGCGATCGTGCCAGCCTCATCCGCCAGGCCATCCCGATACCAGGCCGGCACCGCCGCGAGCCGTGCGCGCACCCAGTCAGCGACGCGCGCCTCGGCCTGGTCGAGCCGGGGCAGATAGAGGAGATCCTCCCCGCCGAAGGAGCGGCGCGCCAGCCGGCCATCGTCCTCCAGCGCGGTCCCGACCGGCGCCAACGCCGCGGCGGCGCATTGCAGCCATTGCGCTCCCTGCTCATACACCCGCGGCGGCGGCAGGGCGCAATGCCCATACTGAGCGGCCGTTTCCAGGGTATGCACCAGCCCGGCGCGCAGACGCTGCGGGTCGGTGGCGGCGACGCCCAGGCGCCGGGCGATGCCATCAACGGTAAGGAAACCGAAGCCCCGGACTTCGATCAGCCGGTAGGGCGTGCTGCGCACAATGCCCAGCGTCTGGTCGCCGAAATGGGCCATGATCTGCTGCGCCTTGGCGGCGCTCACGCCCTGGCCTTCCAGAAACATCAGCAGATCCCGGTCCTGGTGATGCTTGGCCCAGGCGGCGGTGATCTGGGCCAGGCGCGCGGGGCCAATCCCCGGCACCTCCCGAATGCGCTCGGGCGTATGGTCGAGGACGTGAATCAATTCATCACCGAATTGCTCGACCAACCGCTCCGCATAAGCGGCGCCAATGCCGGTGATCACGCCGGAAGCGAGAAAGGCGCGCAACCCCTGCGGACTGGCGGGCGGGGCAATTTTAATCGTCGAGGAGCGGAACTGGCGCCCATAGCGGCTATCCTCCACCCAGTCCCCATAGGCGCAAATTTGTTCCCCGGCGGAAATCCCGGGCGCGACGCCCGTGACCCGGGCCTGGCGCCCGGAAGACCGCTCTTTCAGCAACAGGACCGCCCAGCCATTCTCCTTGGCGAATATCACCTGAATGACGTCGCCTTCCAATTGCTGCGTAGGGGCACGGGTAACCATCATTCGCCTATCGATTTATTCATCACCAGCCAGGAAATCACCATAACACACAATTCCTCCTCTTTAATAGGTTTATCATGCCCAAGCGGCGGTTTTCCTTACCTTTCGGTGATTCCGGGCGCGGCCGTCATCGGGTCGGTCTCTCCCTTGCGCGGCGCCGTGCTCCACAATACCCGCAGGGCGCGCCCCAGCCCCTTCGCTTGCGCGATGACATGCCGGCATGGCGAAGCATCTCCCGCCGCCAACGGCTCAAATACCACCACATGGGTCGCGGCCATCACCAGGCGCGTTTCACAATCGAGCCGGGCGCGCGCGTTGTAATGGCGACCATGCCGATTCCGGACAATCGCGCGCGGCGCCGCCAGCTGCTCCCAATGGCATTGATAGCGGGCAAAGGGGATCTGGCGCTCACTGAACCAGCGCGCGGCCAATTCATCGAGTCCCCGATTATCCCCGCACAAACCAAACAGCTCGGCGGGATTGAGCCGCGCGCACAGATGATCCAGTTGCGCGGCGAACGGGGCATACGCGGGGGGCAGTCGCCCGCCGGTCACCAATAGCCGCAGCGGTTTCGCTGGCAGGGGCGGGGCAAACGCATCCCAGCTCGCCGGTACCTGGATATTGCCGGGGCGGACGCGAAAGAGCTCCACATAGGGGCGGGGGTCGGGCTTGCCCCCCGGAGCGCCGGGGCACAACTGGCGGCCCGTAACGGTGAAGCGCAGCTGCGGGCAGCCGGCCGCCACCCGGCGCAAACGCTCGACGCCGACCGCCACGCTGGCCAGGCCCACCGGCTGCTGATCGGCGACGCTGGTGACGCCCAGGTGATAGTGATCCCCGTAGAGGCCGTCGGCGCGGCCAGTGTCGCCGCCAACCACGGCGACGGTGCGGGGGGGCGGATCAGTTAAGGGTGAGTGGATCGACATCGATGGCCCAATGCAGGTGCAGGGGGGGGCGCTGCGCCGCCAGCACCCCGCTCCAGGTGGCAACGAAATGGCGCAACGGCGTGCGCTCCGGGGCCATGGCGATCAGCTGCGCGCGATACTCCCCCCCCAGCCGCTCCATCGCCGGGGGCACCGGGCCGTGCAGTTCCACCCCGGCGGGCGCGGCCAGCTGATGGCGCGTCTGCTCCAGGAAGGCCAGCGCCGCCCCGGGCTGGCGACTGCGCGCGGTGGCCACGGCGAGAAAGCCAAAGGGCGGGAAGCCGGCCGCTTTGCGTTGCTGCAGTTCCGTGGCGGCCAGGTGGCGATAGCCGTCCTCGCCCTGCCGCACCGCCTGCAGGGCGTGGTGGTCGGGAAAGCGCGTCTGAATCAGCACCTGCCCGGGTTTGGCCCCGCGCCCGGCGCGCCCGGCCACCTGGGTCAGGGTTTGGCCCAACCGTTCCACGGCGCGGAAATCGGCACTGAACAATTGGCCGTCGATATCCAGTACGCCCACCAGGGTCACCCCATGAAAATCGTGACCCTTGGCTACCATCTGCGTCCCGACCAAAACGCGCGCGCGCTGCTCCCGGACCTCGGTGACGGCCGCCTCCAGCGCCACGCGCCCGCGGATGGTGTCGCGATCCATGCGCAACAGGGGGTACTCCGGGAATAATGCCCGCAGACGCGCCTCCACCCGTTGCGTGCCTTCCCCGGCGGGGCGCAGGCCGCTGGGGGACTGACACGCCGGGCACGCCGGCGGATGGCGTTCGCGATGGCCGCAATAATGACAGCGCAGTTCCCCGTGCGGCTTGTGCCAGACCATGCGGGCGTCACACTGCGGGCAGCCCGACGACCAGCCGCAATCCTGGCAGACCACCACCGGCGCAAAACCACGGCGATTGAGGAAAATCACCACCTGTTCGTCCCGCTGCAAGCAGGCGCGCATGGCGGCGATCAGGGTGGCCGACAAGCCCTCGTCCAACCGCGGTTCGCGGTTCAGATCAATCAGCTGCACCTGGGGCAGCCGCGCGCCCTGGGCGCGCTCGGTCAGCCGCAGATGGTGATAGTGCCCGGACTGGGCGTGGTGGAGGGATTCGAGCGAGGGGGTCGCCGTCCCCAGCACCACGGGGATGCCGACCTGCTTGGCGCGCACCAGCACCGCGTCGCGCGCCGAGTAGCGCATCCCGACCGCGTCCTGCTTGAACGAGGCGTCATGCTCCTCGTCGACGATCACCAGCCCTAAGCGCGGCAGTTCGGCAAACACCGCGGAGCGCGTGCCGATCACCACCCCGGCCTGCCCCCGTTGCGCCAGGAGCCAGCTGTCCAGGCGTTCCCGATCACTGAGGCCGGAATGGAGCACCACCACCGGGGTCGCCAGCGCGGCGCGAAAGCGCGCCACGGTCTGCGGGGTCAGGGCGATCTCGGGGACCAGCACCAGGACCTGTAACTGCCGTTCCAGCGCCGCGCGCACCGCCAGAAGGTAGACCTCGGTCTTGCCCGACCCGGTCACCCCTTCGAGCAGAAACACCTGGAAGCGGGCGAGGGCGGCGGTGATGGCGGCGACGGCGGCCTGTTGCTGGGCTTCGGGGTGAATCGGGTGGGGCGTCGCCGGTGGCTGTGGGATGGCGCTGGCGGCGGGGGCGGGGGCCAGCAGGCCGCGGGCGCGCAGCGGCGGCACGCAGCGCTGCCAGCCGGTACCGAGTTGGACGGTCAGGTCCGCCGCGGTCAGGGGTTGGGCGGCCCGCGCCAGCAACTCCAGCAATTGCTGCTGGCGACGACCGCGTCCGGCGGTGGGGTCCACGCCGGGCGCCAGGGCCCAGCACGGCTGGACGCGCGGCGCCACCGTCCGCTCGGTGCGCAACAATTTGGGCAGTACCGCCAGCATTTCTCCCGGGGGTGCGGCGTAATAACGCGTCGCCCATTGCACCACCGCCAGGGTCGCCGGACTGAGCAGGGGGGCCGTATCCAGACATTCGGTCAGCGGTTTGAGGCGGGTGGCGGCCACCTGGCTGTCCCGCCCGCACGCCACCACCAGGCCGATCAGTTGCCGGCGGCCGAAGGGCGCCAGGACGCGACACCCCGGGGCGATCGCGCAGGTGCTCAGGTAGTCAAACAGACTCGCCACCGGCACCGGTAACGCCACCTGCACGACCCACGCCGGCGTGGCCGGCGCGGGGTCGAGCGGCAGCGATACTTGAGTGGGCTTGGCCATGCACGATCTCTCCGGCAACGGCGCGGGACCCCGCGCATTCCTCTGCTTGTTTTCTTCTGTATACACCCTTTAAGTGCACAAGGCAAGCTCCGGACAACCGCCTGAGGCACAGCGGCCTGAGGCACAGGTAGCGACAACCGACGCCGTGGAGTGGCTAGTGTGCCCCAAATCCCCGACCCAGCGGCTGACCGCTTCTGACCGCGACCGGGACCGTTGTGGCCGCGACCCTCAAGCGCGGGCGCGCGCGGCCAAAATAGCGGGGAAACGCGCCTGCACCCAGTGTCATTAGCGGCAATAACGCCCCGGGGAGGCGGTATAAACGCACGGAACATAGCCCCGGGTTCGCTGACGATGGTCCGGCACCTCACCGGAACTGACCCGCGAAACGCCTCTCGCCCCGGAGACGGCCACTTCCGGGCACAAATGACAGGTTGCCCAGCGGCATGACGCGCAAAACGCCACCGGCCGCCCCCTATCCTGACCCGACCACCCCTCCGCTGCCGTGGGAACGACCATGACCGCCATTCCGCTCCTTCGCCGTTTCTGTAACGCCGGCCACGCCGCGCAGCCATGGCCCCGCGTGGCCACCCGCCCGCAATCGGTCCTCGCCCTCGTCGTGCTGCTGCTGGCGCTCGTGCCATCCACCGCGGATGCCGTCATCGATCCCTTCAAGTTCATCGCTCAGACCGGGGTGCCCCGGAGCACGGTGATCACCTCCAATACCGTCATAATCCAAGACATCCTCGTTCCCAACCCGGTCGCGGTTACCGGCAACGGCAGCCCGCAGGTCAGGATCAATGGTGGCCCCTGGGTGACCAGTGGCACTGTTTACAATGGGCAGACCTTAGCCGTGCGGCTGACGAGCTCTTCGAACTTTCAAACCAAGCGCACCGCTACCGTCACCGTCGGCATCGCCACCGAGGACTTTCACGTCACCACCGAGGCCCAGGACACCACCCCCAACCCGTTCAACCTGACCGATCTGACCGGCGTCGCCAGCAATACGCTGATCACCTCCGAGACCGTGACCGTGACCGGCATCACCGGCAACGTCCCGGTCACGGTGAGCGGGGACGGACCCCAGGAGGTCAGCATCAACGGCGGTCCCTGGGTCACCACGGGCACGATTCAAGATGGCCAGACCCTGACGGTACGCATGTCCAGTGCGCCCACGTCCCTCACCGCCTGGACCACGTTCGTGTCGGTCGGCACCTGGGATGACGAATGGACTGTAACGACGAAAGACGATGCGTGTCTGGGCTCCCCCGCCGTCGGCACCGTCTGCGCCGACGGCACGGTGTATGCCGGCCTGACCCCCGATGGCAACCTCCCCTTCTACACCACGACGACCGATCAGGGCTCCAATGCCTACTGGGGCACCTTTAGCTTTATCACCGGCGCGCAATCCACCACGGACGGCGACGGCAATACCGCGGATATCGCGGCGCACGTGCTGCGGGGGGACGGCGACTATAACCCCAATGACGGCAAAACGCCCAACGCCGCCCAGCTGTGCGCCGAGTTGAGCGCGCACGGCCACAGCGACTGGTACCTGCCCGCCATCGATGAGCTGTTTCAGCTCTATTACTATCGCGCTTCGCTGCCCAATTTCGCCTCAAAATTTTACTGGTCGTCCACCGAGGTCGACAGCGGGAACAGCAAGGGGGTGTTGTTCAGCAGCGGTATCCAATCCCAGACGAAATCCACCTACAGCGACACCCGGGTGCGCTGTGTTCGCAATGGCGCGGATGTGACCCCGGACGGCTTCACCCTGACCGATCAGACGGAGATCGTCCCCGGCACCCGCGTCTACACCACCCCCCTGACCGTCACCGGCCTCACCGGCACGACCAATGTCTCCATCTCGGGTCAGGGTAATCCGACGATCAAGCTCAACGGCACCGGCTTGTGGGTCGGCAACGGCACCCTCAGCAACGGCGATACCGTGGAGGCGAGCCTCTATGCTTCGGCTTCGCCCGATACCCCCCTGACCGCCACGCTCGCTATCGGTGGGGTCAGCGATGACTGGACGGTGCGCACCCAGCAAGACATCGTCCCGGATGCCTTCACCTTCACCGATCAGACCGGGGTGGCGCTGAACACCCTGTGCACCGCCACCGCGGTCACCATCACCGGGCTGGGCAACCCCGCGCCGGTGACGGTCTCCGGCGACGGCAACCCGCAGATCAGCATCAATGGTGGCGCCTGGGCCACCAGTGGCACGATCACGAACAACCAGACCCTGGCGGTGCGCCTGACCAGTTCGGCTAATCTGGCCACCACCGCGACCGCGACCGTAACGGTCGGCGGCGTCAGCGATCAGTGGACCGTACGCACCCTGGATGACACCCAGCCGGATGAATTCAGCTTCACCGATCAGACCGGGGTGCCGTTGAGCACCTTGATCACCTCCGACACGGTGACCATCACCGGGATCACCACCGGCGTGCCCGTCACGGTGTATGGCGACGGCAGCCCACAAATCAGCATCAACGGCGGCGCCTGGGCCACCAGCGGCACCATCACCGATGGCCAGTCCCTGGCGGTGCGCCTGACCAGCCCCGGCACCTACAGCACCTACCGGGAAGCGACCGTGACGGTCGGCGACGCCAACTTTAACTGGACCGCTGCCTGGACGGTGCAGACGCAACATGACACCGTGCCCAATGCCTTCACCTTCACCGACCAGACCAATGTCCCCTTGAGCACCCTGCGCACCGCCACCGCGGTGACCATTACCGGGCTGGGTCCCGCCATGCTCGGCGCCTCACCGGTGACCGTCACCGGTGAGGGTAGTCCGCAGATCAGTATCGCAGGCGGCGCCTGGGCCACCAGCGGCACGATCATGAACAACCAGACCCTGGCCGTGCGCTTGACGAGTGCCGCGACCTTCAGTACCACGCGCAGCACGACCGTCACCGTCGGCGGGGTGAGCGATACCTGGGACGTCACCACCCTGGCCGCCGACTTCATCCCCGATCCTTTCAGCTTCACCGACCAGAGCGGCATCGCCCTGAGCACCCTGACCACCGCCAACACGCTGACCATCAGCGGCATCAATGACGGCGCCGCGGTGACGGTGAGCGGCGACGGCAATCCGCAAGTCAGCATCAATGGCGGCGCCTGGGCGACCAGCGGCACGCTCACGAACAACCAGACCCTGGCGGTGCGGTTGACCAGTGCGGCCAGTTACGACACGACCTCGACCGCGACCGTCGCGGTCGGTGGCGTCACCGACACCTGGACCGTAACCACGTTGGGCGACACCGTACCGGACCCCTTCAACTTCACCGATCAGTTGACGGTCGTGCCCAACACACTGATCGCTGCCCCCGCCGTAACCATTACCGGGATCACCGTGGCCACCCCGGTCACGGTCACCGGCGACGGCAACCCGCAGATCAGCCTCAACGGCGGCGCCTGGGCCACCAGCGGCACGATCGTGAACAACCAGACCCTGGCGGTGCGCCTGACCAGCGCGGCCGACTCCAGCACGACGCGGACCGCAACCGTGACGGTCGGGGGGGTCAGCGACGCGTGGTTCGTGCGCACGGCGGACGACACCACCCCCGACCCCTTCAGCTTTACCGATCAGGTCGATGTCGAGCCCAGCACCCTGACCACCGCCAACACGCTGACCCTCACCGGCATCAATGCCGCCACCCCGGTCACGGTGAGCGGCGACGGCAGCCCGCAGGTCAGCCTCGATGGCGGTCCCTGGGTCACCAGCGGCACGATCCAGAACGGCCAGACCCTGGCGGTGCGGTTGACCAGCGCGCCGGACTACAGCACCACCTACACCGCCACCGTCACCGTGGGCGGCGTGAGCGATGCCTGGACGGTGCGCACCCTGGACGACAGCGTCCCCGACGCCTTCAGCTTCACCGATCAGGTCGACGTCGCCCTGAGCAGCGCGATCACCTCCAACACCCTGATCCTCACCGGGTTCAATGCCGCCGCCCCGGTGACGGTCAGCGGCGACGGTGACCCCGAGATCAGCCTCAATGGCGGCCCCTGGGTCACCAGCGGCACGCTCTCCCCCGGCCAGACCCTGGCGGTACGCCTGACCAGTGCGGCGGACTTCAGCGCCACGCGCTCCGCCACGGTCACCGTCGGCGGGGTCAGCGACACCTGGGCCGTCACCACCCTGGCGCAGGACACCACCCCCGACGCCTTCAGCTTCACCGACCAGAGCGACGTGGCGCGCAGCACGCTGACCACGGCCAACACCCTGACCCTGACGGGGATCAATGACGCCACCGCGGTGTCCGTCAGCGGTGACGGCGACCCGCAGGTCAGCCTCGATGGCGGCCCCTGGGTCACCAGCGGCACGCTCACCCCCGGCCAGACCCTGGCGGTGCGCCTGACCAGTGCGGCGGACTACAGCACCCTGTACACCGCCACCGTCACCGTCGGCGGCGTGAGTGACGCCTGGACCGTGCGCACCCTGGACGACACCGTGCCCGACGCCTTCAGCTTCACCGACCAGAGCGGCGTGGCGCGGGCGACGGCGGTGACCTCGAACACCCTGACGATCAGCGGACTGACCGGTGCCGCGCCGGTGACGGTGAGCGGCAGCGGCACCCCCCAGGTCAGCCTCAATGGCGGGGACTGGGTCACCAGCGGCGCCATCAGCAACGGCCAGACCCTGAGCGTGCGCCTGACCAGTGCCCCCACCTACAGCACCGCCCGGAGCGCGCAGGTCACGGTCGGCGGCGTCAGCGACACCTGGACCGTGACCACCCTGGTCGACAGCGAGCCGGACGCCTTCACCTTCACCGATCAGAGCGACGTCCCGCGGGACACCCGGCGCACCTCCGACACGCTGAGCATTACCGGTCTCAATGTCCCGGTGACGGTCACGGTCAGCGGCGATGGCGGCCCGCAGTTCAGTATCAACGGCGGTCCCTGGGTGACCAGTGGCACCCTGACCAGCGGCCAGACGCTGGCGGTGCAGCTCACCAGCGCGGCAGACTTCAGCACCCCGCATAGCGCCACCGTCACCGTCGGCGCGAGCAGCGCCACCTGGACCGTCACCACCCTGGCCCAGGACACCACCCCCGACGCCTTCAGCTTCACCGACCAGAGCGATGTGCCGCGGAGCACCCTGACCACGGCCAATACCCTGACCCTCACCGGGTTCAATGACGCCACCGCGGTGTCCGTCAGCGGCGACGGGGACCCGCAGGTCAGCCTCGCCGGCGGCCCCTGGGTCACCAGCGGCACGCTCACCCCCGGCCAGACCCTGACGGTGCGCCTCACCAGCGCCGCGGACTACAGCACCCTGTCCACCGCCACCGTGACGGTGGGCGGCGTGAGTGACGCCTGGACGGTGCGCACGGTCGACGACACCGTGCCCGACGCCTTCAGCTTCACGGATCAGAGCAACGTGGTCCGCAGCACCCTGACCACGGCTAACACCCTGACCCTCACCGGCCTGGGCGTCACCGCCCCGGTAACGGTCAGCGGCGACGGCAATCCGCAGGTCAGTCTCAATGGCGGTCCCTGGGTCACCAGCGGCGCGCTGGAGAACGGCCAGACCCTGGCGGTGCGCCTGACCAGCGCCGCCGACTTCAGCACCCCGCACCGCGCCACCATCACCGTCGGCGCGGGCAGCACCACCTGGACCGTCACCACCCTGGCCCGGGACACCACCCCCGACGCCTTCAATTTCACCGACCTGACCGACGTGGCCCGCAGCACCCTGACCACGTCCAACACGCTGACCCTGACAGGGATCAATGACGGTGCCGCGGTAGCCGTGAGCGGCGACGGCAACCCGCAGGTCAGCCTCGCTGGCGGCCCCTGGGTCACCAGCAGCACGCTCCTCCCCGGCCAGACCCTGGCGGTGCGCCTGACCAGTGCCGCGGACTACAGCACCCAGTCCACCGCTACCGTCACCGTCGGCGGGGTGAGTGACGCCTGGACCGTGCGCACCGTCGATGACACCGTGCCCGACGCCTTCAGCTTCGTCGCTCAGGTCGACGTCGCCCTGAGCAGCGCGATCACCTCCAACACCGTCACCCTCACCGGCCTGGGCGCGGCCGCCCCGGTGACGGTGAGTGGCGACGGCAATCCGCAGGTCAGCATCCAGGGCGGCCCCTGGGTGACCAGTGGCAGCCTCGCCCCCGGCCAGACGCTGGCGGTACTCCTGACCAGCGCCGGCGACTTCAGCACCCCCCACACCGCCACCGTCACCGTCGGCGGGGTGAGCGCCAGCTGGGCGGTCACCACCCAGGCGCGGGACACCACGCCCGACCCCTTCAGCTTCGCCGATCAGAGCGGCGTGCCGCTGAGCACCCTGCGCACGGCCCTGGCCCTGCCCATCACCGGGATCAATGACGCCACCGCGGTGACGGTCACGGGCGACGGCGACCCGCGGATCAGTATCAACGGCGGCGCCTGGGCGACCAGTGGCGCCATCCTGAACAACCAGACCCTGCAGGTGCGCCTGACCAGCGCCGCCACCGCCAGCACCGCCTCCACCGCCACCGTCACCGTCGGCGGCGTCAGCGATGAGTGGACGGTGCGTACCGTCGACGACACCACGCCCGATCCCTTCAGCTTCACCGATCAGAGCGATGTGGAGCAGCAGGCGACGATTACCTCGAACACCCTGACCCTCACCGGCCTGACCGGCGGCGCCGCGGTGGCCGTGAGCGGCGCCGGCCATCCGCAGGTCAGTATCCAGGGCGGCCCCTGGGTCACCGGGGGCACGCTGACCAATGGTCAGACGCTGGCGGTGCGCCTCACCAGCGCGGCGCAACCCTACGCCACGGCGCGGGCCACCGTCACCGTCGGCGGGGTGAGCGATGAATGGTCGGTGCGGACGCGGGACACGGCGGCGCCGCTCATTACCGGGGCGGTGATCGCGGCCGACCCGCCGCGGGTGGACCTGACGCTCCGCGAAGTGCCGGCGGACGGCCCCGGGCAGGTGGTCCGGGTCTGGGCGGAGGCCGCGCGCGCCGCCACCGCGCAGCAGTGGACCTGGGAGGCGAGTCAGCTGTCCTCCCCCGGCAACGATGCCGACTGGGAGGCGCGGCTGGCCCTGCCAGCCCTGGACAGCGGGCGCTATGCCCTGACGCTGTATGCCGCCGACGCGGCCGGCAACGTCTCCGCCCCCCACGCGCTGGAGTATGTGTATGACGTCGCACCGCCGGTGATCACCCAGGCCAGCCTGGGGACGGGCAACCAATGGGTCGACGTCCAGGTCACCGATGCGCCCGAGGATGGGGCGCGCACCGTGGCGCAGGTCTGGGTGGAGCTGGTCGAAGCCGGGGGCGAGCGGCACACGCTGCAGGCCGAGGGCCTGACCGCGCCGGCGGGGGCGGCGCCATGGCAGGCGCGGGTCGCCCTGAGCACCGTGCCCACCGGCCACTATACCCTTAGCGTCGGCGCCCGGGACGCGGCCGGCAACCTGGCGACGCCCGTCGCCCTCGGCGAGCACCTGCTCTACAACCAGCCGCCGGTGATCGCCGCCGCGCCCCTCGGGGACCACGCCAAGTGGCTCGACGTGACGACGCAGCCGGTGCCGGCGGGGGTGCAGGACATCGTTGCCTTCTGGGTCGAAGCCCAGCCGGCGGCGGGGGGCGCGCCCCTCACCGTGGCGGGGGAGGCCCCGGCCGCGGTCACCGCCGACGGGCAGCGCCACTGGCAGGGGCGGGTCGGGCTGGCGACGCTGGTCAGCGGCCGCTACACCCTGCAGGTGTTCGCCCGTGACGCGCGGGACGGCGTGTCGCCGCCCTTCACCCTGGGCGAAGTCCTGCTCGACAACACCCCGCCGGTGATCACCGGCACGCAACTGGGGCCGTTGAACCAGTGGGTGGAGGCCAGCCTCTTCGAGGGGCCGGCGGATGGCCCGCGCACCGTCACCCGCTTCTGGGTGGCGGCGACGCCGCAGCCCAGCGGCGCACCCATCCTGCTGCCCCATGACCAGTTAGTGGCGCCGGGCGGCGACGGCAACTGGCTGGCGCGCAGCCCCCTGACCGCCCTGGCCGAGGGCTATTACGCCCTCACCGCCCACGCCGAGGACGCCGCGGGCAACCAGGCCGCGCCCTACGCCTTCAGCACCCGCCTGGCCATCGATCACCAGGCGCCGGGCGTGACCTTTGCCACCGTCGACGGCCAGCCCCTGGCGGCGGCGCCGCTGCAGGATCCGCAGGCGATCACCTTCCGCCTGACCGACAACCTGGACCCGCAGCCGGCGGTGGTGAGCGTGACCCTCGGCGGCGGGGCACTGACCACGCCGCTGACCCTTGACTACCAGGCCAGGGGCGACGCCTACGTCGTCCGCTACCCGGCGACCCTGCCGCTGCTGGCGGATGACACCTATCAGATCACCGTCGTCGCCCGCGACGCCAACCAGAACGAAGGGACGCACAGCGCCACCTTCGCCGTGGGCGCGCGCCTGCTGCCGCTGATCGCGGCCCATGGCGGGCAGATCCTGTTGCCGCTGGTGGCGGGCGAGGTCGACGTGCGCCGCGAGACCCAGGACTGGCCGCTGACCACCGAGCCGGCGGTGACCGGGCACCAGCCGCCGCAACCCCTGCGCGGCAAGGCCGACCTGGTCATCACCCTCAGCGCCGACGCCCGCGACGCGCTGGTGATCGCCGGCCGGCCGCTCAATCCCGGCCAGAGCCTCTACTATCCGGACTACAACTTTGACGCCGCCCGCGGGCGCATCACCCTGCCCATGCACCCGCTCCTGAGCGCGGCCCTGCCGGAAGGGCGCTTTGGCGACCTGCAGGTGCGCATCGACCGCCCCCTGGCGCCGGTGGTCAAGGCGCCGATCCACCTGTGGTCGCCGGCCACCGAGCTGCTGGTGAAACAGACGGCGCCGGCCTTTGCCAAAAAGGTCCACCCGGCGGAGCTCTCGCTGGTGGCGCGCGGCGCCTCCCTGTGCGCCGGCGACTTCCAGGCGCTGACCGACCCCGGGACCACCCGCCACACCCTGGCCGCCGACGGCACCGCCCTGTGCGCGGTGCACTGGGTCGAGCTGCCGCCGGATCTGCAGCCGCATCCGCTCTACAAGCGCGCCCTCAAGGGCTTCCTCAACACCACCGCCGAGCGCGTCACCCTGCGCTATCAGCCCGGCCTGTACGTGGTGCGCGACAATACCTATGCCTTCTATCCCGCCCTGACCCCGGCCCCGGCGGAGGCGCCCGCGGCCGCCGGCGCCCCGACGGCGGCGCTCCAGGAGCACAGCGTGGCGCTGTTCGAACCGGACCCGCCCGCGCTGCGCTTCAACCCGGCCTCGGCGGCCGCCGAACAGGGCGACTGGCTGCCGGCGGGGAGCTGGGCGACGCGCACCGGGACCTTTTCCCCGGGGACGGTGTCCGCCATGAGCGCCCCCTACCTCGGGCTGGTGCTGAGCCTGCGCGACGCTGACAGCGGCGCGCTGCTCAGCGAGCGCGCGACCAAGACCGACAACGTGCGCGAAACCGTCACCACCGACCTGGCGGCCCTGGAAGACACGGCACACCTGGTGGCCCGCGTCCACTACAGCCTCTATCCGGAGGTGTTCACCGAGGTGCCGCTGACCTTTGTCGCCTTGCCCAATCGCCTGACGCTCAAGCTGCGCCCGCCGGGGCCACTGGCCAACGACGCCGACAGCCTGCTGGACGGCACGTTTGGCGAGTGGGGCCAGGGCGCCTTCCGCTTCGCCAGCGAGAGCCACGGCGCCTGGAGCCTCCAGCTCTACCGCGAGGTCCCGGGCCCGGGCGGGCGGGTGCGCGAGCCGCTCGGCGCGCCCACCAGCGCCATCGCCGCCGATGGCAGCTTCACGCTCAACGCCGGCCCGCTGACCGCCGGCAGCCATCGCCTGCTGGTCACCGCCACCTTCGGCGGCAGCAGCGTGGTGCGCGACCAGCTGATCGAAAGCGCCGTCGCCACCGTGCGCGTCCACGATGCCACGGCCATCGCCTGCACCCTGAGCGCCACCCCGGCGGAGTCGCCGCCGGGGATCACCGCCACCCTCAAGGTGGTCCCGGAAAACCGCGACCGCTACGCCGACGTCGGCGCCATCCAGTGGCAACGCTCGACGGATGGCGTCACCTGGACGCCCATCACGCTGCCGGACGGCTATACGGCCTCGTTCGGCTACACCGAACGGCTCGACCAGTCCGGGCGCTATTACTACCAGGCGGTGACCACCAACCGCTATTCCGGGGTCGAGGCGACCTGTCCCGCGACCAGCGTGCATATCTACGACACCCCGACGGTGACCCTCCGCGGGCCCAATTACACCCTGCTCGGCGCCCCGGCGGACTGGACCGCCACCGTCGCCGGGCCGGCGCGCCCGACGGAGTATGCCTGGGAGGTGCGGCGTGGCTATGCCGATCAGGCGCCGCTGCTCTTGACCGGACCGACCATCACCCTGCCCGCCGACGCCCTCGGCCTGTGGCAGATCGAGGTCAAGGCGCGCTATCTGGACGCCCCCGAGAACCAGCGGGCGTGGGGCGCGGCGCGCGATACCCTGCGCGTCGACCTGCCGCGCCTGCACCGGCCGCTCCTCACCGGCGAGAGCTACGTCGAGGTCGGCAAGCCCTACACCTACACCGCCACCGTCAATCCGCCGTGGGGCGCCCACCGCGTGGCGGACAACCTGACGATCCAGGGCGAATGGCTGCTGCCCGACGGCACCGCCGTGGCCGGTGACACCCTGACCTATACCCCGACCGCCGACCCGGCCCAGCGCCTGCTCTACCGCGCCTGGATCCCCGGCTACGCGGAGGCCAGCCTGGCCACCGGCTACCTCGATCTGCGCCCCTGGACCTACGTCTTCCCCACCGTCAGCCTGACCACGCGCGTCCTGCGCGAGGCCCAGCCGAAAACCGTGGGCTTTACCCTCAACCTGACCAACGGCAATACCAACGGCGAACCGCTGACCGTGACCTGGACCTTGCCCGCGGAGGCGACCAGTAACCAGCAGAGCGACACCTACGTCAGCGTGGCCGCCTGGGAACCCGGCATCTATCCCGTGAAGGTGCAGGTGGCCGACAGCCGCGGCAACCTGGTGCAGCTGGCGGAGAACCTGGTGGTCGGCGAGCCGCCGCCGCTGCTCCTTGACACCAAGGTCATGATCGGCGACAGCTGGCAGCGCGCCCCGGCGCCGGTGACGGTCAGGCTCTACCCGCAAGGCAAAATGCCTGCCGAGCAGTTCACCGCCGCCGAGGTACGCCTCAACGGCGAACAGGTCAGCGACAAGCTCGGCTCGTCCTACCGCCTCGACATCCCCAACCCCGGCGAGCACACCATCGACTTCAAGCTCACGACCAGTTACGGCCGCACGGTCGAACGGCGCGAGGCGGTGACGCTGATCGAGGGCGTACCGCCGCAGTGCACCCTGGAAACCGCCAAGAGCGGCGAGCAGCTGCAGGTGGTCGCCCGCTGCGTCGCGCCCATGGGCAAGCTCGCCAGTTACAAGTGGTGGGTGACCTACGCCGATGCCCCCACCACCCCGGTGGCCTGGGGCACCACCTCGGCCTATAAGATCATGCTCACCAAGGCCCACCTCGAACGGGGCGTCCTGGGGGTGGCCCTGGTCGCCAGCAACGATAAGGGCCAGCTGAGCAACGTCGCCGAACTGGCCCAGCTGTCGGCGCCCCGCCCCGCGCCCAACCCCACGCCGTAACCCACCACCCCCGCCCGGCCACGCCCCGGGCGGGGCGCCGGTCGCCAGCCACCCCAGGGCCGCCGGTCGCGAAATCCCGGCCAAGCGCCGCTTGGCCGTGATTCATCCCGCGCAAACTCCCAAGCGCGGCCTGCTATGGTCGACGGCCACGCTGCCACCCATCCACCGTTGGGGTGAAGGACACCATGCGCACACTCTCCCGACTCGGCCTCCTCCTGGCGTTACTGTCCATCACCTTCAGCGCCCGGGCGGAAATCCTGATCAATTATGTCTATACTGACCCCTATGGGGTGGAGAAGACGGCCACCGCGACCACGCCGGCGATCAATCCCCAGGGTGACCTGCGGCTGGCCCTGGCCGGCGGACTGGACCGCTATGTCCGCATTGCCTTCGTCGACGCCAGCGATACGGTGATCACGGCGGCCGAATCCGAGCGCCTCGGTCCCGCGGACCGGATCGAAGTGGACGGGCAAGCCTACTACGGCGCGCGGCTGGTGCTGACCCCGCCGGCCGGGGATGGCCACCACCGGCTGCGGGCGGAGATCCTCGACGCCGCGCGCACCGTCCTGAGCCACGAAAATATCCCGGTGCAGATCGACCGCACCCCGCCGATCATGACCGGCGGCTTCGGCTGGAAGGCCTGGCGTCCCGCGGAGCTGTACCCGCTGCCGGACAACACCCTGATCGGCGCCTTTGAGGCGCGACGCTTTTGGGCGGAGGGCATTCAGGACGCTCACTCCGGTCTGGACGCCACCCGCGGTCTGTTCCAATCGGTGTATCTGGAAGGCGCCAACGCCGGACAGGTCGCCTATGAAACCCCGGCGATCATCACCGAGCAGACCGTCGCCATCGGCAATGGCGGCAACTGGGATTTGCAGCCGGGCGTCCATTATCCGGCCGCGGACGGGGCCTACAGCTTTCGCTTCATCGTCTTCGATCAGGCCGGCAATGCCGCCACTTTCGCCCTTCCCGTGGTGCTGGATGGCGTCGTGGAAGGCGAGGCGCTGGAGCTGTTTGCCGTGTTCGATCCCGACGTCGCCACCAACCCGGTGCCGGGCAGCCCCTATAGCGGCTACACCCCCTATGTCCCCGGCATGACGGTCAAAACCAATCCGGTCAAAATGCTGCTGCGCGTGCCGCGGGCGCAGTGGTGGCAGGACAACCCCACGGGGATTTCCTTCCATCGGCGGGCGCCGCCGCTGCCCGCGGGGGCGTTCCCACTGACCGAGGCCGATTTTGTCGACGAGGCGTATGCCTATCTGGAGATGGAATTCCCCTACGTGGCGGCGGCAAGCCTCGACCCGGCGGTCGGCCTGAGCCCCGACTACCGCGTGGCCAGCCTGACCTGGTGGGGCGCCGGGCCGCCGCTCGTGCCGGATCTGGTGTTGGCGCCCGGCGCCAACGACAGCCCGCGGATCCTGGAGATTCAGTTGCAGTGGGCCTCGGGAACCACCGACATCGTCCAGCATGGGTACGATATCAAGCGCAACACCCCCGATACCCTGACCGGCATCCGCGTCACCGCCGCACCGCGCGCCTACGATCAGACCTTTTACGCCGACGTGGTCGGCACCTGCGTCATCCCCGCCGGCGCCACCCAGTGCACCGCCAGCGAGGCCTTTCTCCTCGGCGGGACCGCGGATGGCATGCAGATGGAACTGCTGGACTTCCAGCTCACCAATCGCACTGGCGAACTCTACACCCCGACGACCTACTTCATCCTCACCTACGACGGCCGCCCGCCGGTGGTGGAAAGTCTGGAGATCGCCACCGTGGCGAGTCAGCGCCAGGTCGAGCTGACCCTGACCGAATATCTGACCGGCTCCTGGTGGGCCATGGTCCATATCGAGAAGGTCTGGCTGGAGGCCTCGGGTGCCCCGGGCAGCTTCCGCCTCCCGGCGACCCTGCTGGAGTCCACCGACGGCGTGCTGTGGTGGCAAGCGGTGATCCCCCTGGGCGCCCTGCCGAGCGGGGTCTACAACCTGACGGTGTACGCCGAGGATAATTACGGCAACCGCGCCCTGCCGGTGAAAAAGACCGGCTATGTGCATGATGCCACCCCGCCCGAGGTGAAAGTCCGCGGCCCGGACGCCAAGCCCCTGGCGGGGACGGTCGTCGGCGGCCTGGCCGAGATTACGTTCACCGTCACCGACAACGTCGATGCCCACCCGGTGGTGAATTTTGTGCGCATCACCGGCGGCCCGGCCGCGGAGAACGTGGCCGTCGGGTTCTATGAAGAACGGGGGATCTATCGCATTGAATACCCGGTGATGCCCCCCAGCGCGACAGCGAATGACTACCAGTTCGAGGTGGACGCCACCGACGCCTCCGGCAACCACGTCCTGGCGGTGGCGCCCTTTACCTTCCAGCCGGCGCCCCTGCGCCTCATTGCCGCGAACGGCGACACGATTGCCCTGCCGGTGACGGCCGGGGCGGGCGCGGTGCGCCTGCCCAACGGCCATTGGCCCCTGACCACCGAGCCGGTGGTGCTGCACACCGCCGGCGGCCAGCCCTTGCGCGGCAGCCACGACCTGCTGGTGCGCCTGAGCGCCGACGCGCCCACCGCCCTGCAGGTGGACGGCCAGACCCTGACGCCCGGTGGGGAGATCCGCCTGGCCGGTTACGACTTTGGCGCCACGGACAGCGTCCTGACCCTGCCGCTGGCGTGGGCCGATGCGGCGGCGGCCATTACCCCCGGGTATGCCGGGCAATTGAGCGTGGAAATCCTCCAGGACGGCACCCCGCTGTTTACCGCCGACCTGCGGGCCTGGGAGGTGGGCACGGAAGTGGCGTATCAACAAAGCGAGCCGGTGTACGCCGCCCGGGTCGAGGAGGCCTCGCTGGCGGTGGTACCGCTCACCCCGGGCTATTGCGCCGGCGTGGTGGTCACCCATGACCCGGCGCGGGGCTACTACGACTCCCGGGGGCAGGAGGGCGACAGCGTCTGCGCCGTCGCCTGGACCACGGTGCCGACAGGCCTGGCCGGGGTCGGTGGCCAGCAGGCGCGTCTGCGCGGCTATCTGGACGTGACCGGCGCGACGACGACCGTCGCCTACCAGCCCGGCCTGCTGATCAAGCAGCAGGGGCAGTATGCCTTTTATCCCGCCGGGGCCGCCGCCGAGCACACCCTGGACCTGATCACCGCCGACCCGCCGGTGATCAGTTTCACCCCGACCGGCGATAAAGCGGCCCAGGTCGAGTGGCTGGGCGCGGGCGAGTGGCCCACCTGGCTGGGCCGCAGCCAAGCCGGCACCCTCTACGCCCGCGGTTCCGGCGCCTATAAGGGCGTGGGCCTGGTGGCGACCAACGTGGCCACGGGCGAGGTCGTGATTGATCAACTCGCGTCCTCGGTCTATGCCCGCGCCCCGCTGTTCACCGAGCTCGCGTCCCTGGAAGACGCGGTCACCCTGCAGGTCCGGGCCTTTTATGCGCGGGCGCCGGAGATCGCCACGCAGGAGACCTACCGCTTCGTCGTCGTCCCCGAGCGCTCGCTGATCCGCCTGCAGGCGCCCAGCGGGGCGCTGAATACCGAACCCCTGGTCATGCAGGGCCAGTTTGGCGTCTATCACCAGCGGCAGATCGAATATTCCGCCGCGCGCATGGGTGAGTGGGCCATCCGCGTCTATCGCGAGGTGTCCGGCGGCGGCGGCAAACTGCTCCGGCAGCAGGTCGGCAGCGAGACCACGCAGCTCGCCGCGGATGGCGCCTTCAGCCTCAACCTGGGCCTCCTGGCCGCCGGCGGACACCGCCTGGTGGCCACGGCCACCTATCTGGGCGCCGGCGTCGTGGCGCAGGATGTCGTGGAGAGCACCCCGCTGGGCATTCGCGTCAACGACGGCACCCCGGTGGTCGTGACCATGAACGCGATGCGCGACACCGCGCGGCCGCCGTTTCTGAATATCATCCGCGCGGTCCTGAGCAATCCCTATCGCGCCCTGGACGTCGATCAGGTGGCGTGGGAACGCTCCCGGGATGGCGTCGCCTGGGAAACGATCGCGCGCGATGCCCGGCTGGGCAAGAGTTTCGGGCTCAATGAGACCATCACCACCAGTGGCAGCTTCTGGTATCGCGCCACCACCCGGAACCGCTACACCGGCGCCACCTATACCGCCGCGCCCCTGCTCGTGCAGGCGTACGAACGGCCGGCGGTGACGATCAGCGGCGCCCTGCAGACCTTTGTCGACCACCCGGTGACCTGGAGCGCCACGGTGACGCCCGCGGAGCGCGCGGTGGTGCATGAATGGACGATTCAGCGCGGCGCGCGCGACGACCCGGACCCCCTGGTGGCGACCGGCGCCAGCGTGAGCTTGCCCGCCGACCGCACCGGCACCTGGTACGCCACCCTGCGCAGCCGCTTTGCCGATGCGCCGGACGTGCCGGATGCCTGGAGCACGGCCGTGCGCGCCCTGAAGGTGAGCCCGCCGTCCCTGAGCCGGCCGAAAATCATCGGCGAGGCCAGCGTCGAGATCGGCCGGCCCTACACCTATAGCGTGCAGGTGTACGCCCTCGCCGCGGGGCAAGGTCCGGCGGATCTGACCGTGGACGGCGAATGGGTGCTGCCCGATGGCAGCCTGGCGACCGGCGCCACCCTGACCTACACCCCCACCACCGCCGAGGGGCAGGTGCTGCGCTATCGTGCCTGGGTCAGCGGCTACCGCGCCGAGACGGAAACCACCACCACCCTGCAGCTGCGCCCGTGGGCCTATGTCTTTCCCAGCGCCCAGTTCCATAAAACCGTGCGCCGGGAAATCGACCCGGCGGTGGTGACCTACACCCTGCGCCTGACCGGGGCGCGCACGGGCACGGAAAGCCCCGGGGTGCAGTGGACCTTCCCCGCGGCGGCCACGGTGGAACAGCACAGTGACACCAGTGTCACCCTGACGCTGACCACGCCGGGGACCTACCCGGTCGCCGCCCGCGTGTTCGATACCCGCGGCCACGAGGTGCGCCTCGAGGATACGTTCACCGTGCCCGAACCCGACCCGCTGGTCGCCAGCGCCGCGATCCAGATCGCCGATGGCTGGGCACGCGCGCCCGCCAGCGTCACCCTGCGCTGGTATGCGGATGGGTTGCTGGCCAAGGAGCGGGTGGCGGGCGTGCGCCTGACGGTCAACGGCGAACTCATCAGCGAGGCCGTGAAGAGTTATTACACCCTGCTAATCGAGCAGGCGGGCAGCTATGAGCTGCGCTTCGATCTGGAGACCAGTTATGGCCGCACCGTCAGTCACAGTGATCGCTTCGAACTGATCACCGGGACGCCGCCGGCGTGCGCCCTGACCGCGGAGGGCGATGCCGTCACCGCGCTGCAGCTGCGGGCGACCTGCACGACGCCGATGGGCAAACTGGCGAGTTATCAATGGCTGGCGACCTATGCCGATGCGCCGGCCAGCCCCAGGGACCTGGGACAGAAATCGGCGCATACCGTGCGCTTTACCGCCGAGGAATTGGCGCGCGGTCTGGTCAGCGTGTCCGTGACGGCCGTCAATGACAAGGGCCAGGCGAGCAATACGGCGCGCTGGACGCCCTGAGGCGCCGCCGGCAGGCCCGGGGCCGGGTAGGGCAGGGGTGGGGCGACGTCCCCGCCGAGGTTAGGGTTGGCTGTGCCTCCGCGGAGGCCGAGGTGATGACGATGTTGAAACTCTTGCGCGCGGTGGTGGCCAGTATCGCCCTGGGCGTCAGCGGCTGGCTGCACGCCGGGGTGCTGGTGCAGTACAGCTACACCGATCCCTACGGCCAGGCGAAGACCGCGCAGCCCGAGACGGCGGCGGTCAACCCCACCGGGGACATGGCCTTCATTCTCGCCGCGGGCATCGACCGGCGGCTGCGAATCACCCTGTATCGCGGCGGCACCCAGCTGGCGACCGCCGAGTCGCCGCCGCTGACCGGCGACGATCGCATCACCGTGGGGGGCGTCACCTATTACGGCGCCACCCTGGAACTGCCGGCCCCGGCGCTCGATGGCAGCCACACCTTGCGCGCCGAGATCCTCAGCCACGAGGGCACCCTGATCACCCGCGAGGACAACGCGGTGATCATCGATCGCCAGCCACCGGTCATGAGCGGCGGCTTCGCCTTGCTTGGCGGCTGGCCCAACAACCACGACCCCCTCACCGCCGAGACGCTGGTGTCGGGTTATAGCGTGGCGCGGATCGTCGCCCGCGGCGTCGCCGATGCCCATGCCGGCCTCGCCACCGACAACGCGCGCTTCCAGAGCATCTATCTGGCCGGGCCGCACAGCGGTCAGGTCGCCTACGAGACCGCCGCGGTGTTCGCCGGTTCCGACCTGGCGGTGGGCAACGGCAACGAGAACAGCGTCGCGCGCGGGGTGCATCTGCCCATCTGGGACGGCGACCTGCTGCTGCGCTTCATCGCCTTTGATCGCGCCGGCAATGCCGCCTCCCTCGACATGCCGGTGCTCTACGATGGCGAGTTCGCCGGCACGGGGGTGCAGCTCTTCGCCGTCTACAACCCGTCGAGCAGCAACAACCCCGTGCCCGGCAGTCCCTACGTCGGGTATGACCCCTATACCCCGGGCATGACCGTCCACACCAACCCGGTGAAGCTGCTGGTGCGCCTGCCCAAAGCCGCCTGGTGGGAGTACAACCCCACCGGCGTCATGCTCCACGCCCAGGGCCTGGATCCCTGGCCGACCCCCGCCGACTACGTCGACGCGAACTATGCCTACAAGACCTACGATTTCAGCTACCGGCCCGTCAGCCAGATCGATGCGACCAATGGGCTCAGCCCCGACTTCCGCGTCGCGGCGCCGATGGCCTGGTCGACGGACTACCCCGTCTCCGTGCGCCCCGATGTCGTGCTGGCGGCCGGCGTGCCCGCCACGCCGGCGCTGAGCGGGGTGGCCATCGAGTACGCCAACGCCGGCCCGGTGGCCTTTAATCTCCACGGTAATTCCTATCTGAGCACCCAGGTCGATACCCTGACCCGGGTGACCCTGACCGCGGCGGCGCGCCCCTATGACCAGATTGCCTGGTATCTCAACGATGGCAGCTGCAACATCCCCGCCGGCGCCACCAGCTGCAGCCTCACCCCCAACCGCGTATTCGGCGACACGGCCGACGGCATGGAGGCGCTGGGTTACGAGGCGCGCATCACCAATGCGGCGCAGACCCTGCGCAGCCCCATCACCTGGTACACCCACCGCCATGACACCCGGCCGCCGGTCATCGCCACGGTGACGGCGGTGGCGGAGAACAGCGAACTCGACGTCCGCCTCAGCGAGTACCTGACCGGGGCCTGGTGGAGCAGTGTCAACGTGGTCCGGGTGTGGGGCGAGGCGGCGCCGAGCGGCGGCGGGACCCCGGTGACCGTGGAACATAGCCTGCTGCAATCCCTGGGCAGCGACCAGTGGCAGGCGCGCCTGCCGCTGACGGGCTTGCCGGAAGGCACCTACACCATCACCGTGTATGCCCGCGATTTCTTCGGCAATCAGTCGGCGCCGAAGGTGATCAACGGGGTGACGGTCGACCGCTCGCCGCCCACGGCCAGCTTCTTCGTCGAGGGCGGCGCCGCGCTGGGCAGCGCGCCGGTGGCGGATATCGGCGACATCTATTTCCGCGTCACCGATGGCGCCGACCCCGCGCCGCAGGTGCTGAGCGCCAGCATTGCCGGGGGGCCGTTGGGCGACGATGTCAGCCTGGGCTTCTATCTCAAGGCCAGCGTCTACCGGGTGGAATACCCGGTCATGTTGCCCAGCCTGACGGCGGACGACTACACCCTGACGGTGGTGGTGCGCGACGCCAGCGGCAATCAGACCACCGCGGTCCAGGCCTTTACCTTTGCCCCGCCACGCCTGGGCCTGACCGCGGAGAACGGCACGCACATCCGGCTGCCCGTGCTCGACGAAGCGGTCCCGGTGCGCCTGGAGAATGGCAACTGGCCCCTGACCAGCGATCCGGCGGTGCTGATGGATGCCGGCGGCCTGCCCATCACCGGCCCGGCCAACCTGCTGGTGGCCTGGAGCACCGACGCCCGGAGCGCGTTGCTCGTGGACGGGCGGCGCCTGGAGCCGGGGAGCCGCCTGACCCTGCCCGATTATGATTTCACCCGCGCCCAATCCCGCCTGCAGCTGCCGCTGGCGCTGGCGGACGGTGACGGGCTCGACCCGGGCTGGGTGGGGACCCTGATCATCCAGATCGAACGACCCGAGGCGCCGGTGTTCGTCGAAGCGGTGCACGCCTGGTCGCCGGCGGCGGCCATGGTCATCGTCCCCGACGAGGCGGCCTATGCGCGCAAGGTGCAGCGCGCCCTGATCGAGGTTGCCGACAGCGGCGAGGGCCACTGCGGACGCATTGAGGGCCTGCTCGACCCGGCCACGACCCGCGCTTCCAGCGTCCCGGACGGTACCCTGCGCTGCGCGGTGCACTGGTCCACGCTCCCCGCCTCCCTGGCGCTCCATCCGCTCAGCAGCGCGCTGCTCGAGGGCTACCTGGACAGCCCGGACCCGGAGACCACCGTGGGCTACCAGCCGGGGTTGCTGGTGGCGGTCAACGGCCAGGTGGGCTTTATCCCCGCCGGCGACCCCCAGACGGCCAGCGTGCCCCTGTTCGATCCGCCGCCGCCGGTCTTGACCTATGCCCCCATCTCCACCCTGGCCCGCTTCAAGGACTGGCTGCCCACCGGGGTGTGGCCGACGACCACGGGTCTGACCACGGCGGGGGTGGCCCATGCCAAGAGCCCGCCCTACACCGGCCTGACCTTGCGCGTCAGCGATGACGCCAGCGGCACGGTGCTGGAGGAGGTCGCCTCGGTGAGCGACTATGCCCGCACCCCCATCCGCACCGACCTGGCCCGCGTCGAGGACGAGCAGACCGTGCGCCTGCGCGCGCACTACACGCGCTATCCGGAAATCTTCAGCGAGGGCACGGCGCGCTTCAGCGCCTTGCCAGATCGCCTGGTGCTGAACCTGATCCATCCGCCCACGCCGACCAATCTCACCCCGGTGGTGCTGGAGGGCTACTTCGGCCGCTACACGGGTGGTGCCTATCAGTATGATGCCGAGGCCATGGGCGCCTGGCGGGTGCAGGTCTATCACGTCACCCGCGGCGAGGAGGGCGGCATCGTGCGCACCCCGCTGGGCGCCCCGGTCACCACCATTGGCGCCGACGGCCACTTCACGGTCTCCCTGGGGCTGCTGGCGACCGGGCGCTACCGGGTGGAGGCGACCGCCACGTTTCTGGGCAGCGCCTTCGTCATGGAGGATGCCATCGTCGGCGTGCCGCTGACGCTCCGGGTCGAGGACGGCACGGCGGTGGGGTGCGTCATCAAGCCCAACCTCCCGCATGGCCCGGCCAATATGGTGGCGATCCTCAAGCTGGCCCCGGCCGGCGGCCGGTACGGCGATATTGGCGCCGTGGCCTGGGAGCGCTCGCCGGATCAGATCACCTGGACGCCGGTCACGACCACCCCGCCCAAGCCGCGGGCCTATGGCTTCAACGAACGCCTGACCGCCGCCGGGCACTATTACTACCGGGCCACCACCACCAACCGCCACAGCGGCGAACAGACCCTGTGCGCCCCCGGACACATCCAGGTCTACACGCGGCCGGAGGTGACGCTCGACGGGCACACCTTCACCTTCCTCGACCATCCGGTGACCTGGACGGCGGTGCCGGCCGCCGGCCAGGCGCCCCTGGAGTACCGCTGGCAGGTGCGCCGCGGCCTGACGGATGACGCCCCGCTCACCAGCACCGCCGCCAGTCTGGAACTGCCGGCGGATATCGTCGGCACCTGGTATGTCGAGCTCCAGGCGCGCCACGCCGCCGCGCCGGACACGCCGCGCGCCTGGACGGCGGTCCGCGGCACCCTGCGCGTCCAGACCCCGCGCATGATCGCGCCGCGCATCGAGGGCGAGCGCTTTGTCGAGCGGGGGAAAAGCTACACCTATACCGCCAGGACCTTCCCGCTCACCTATCCGCACTACTCGCTGCCCGCGGACCTGGTTACCACCGGGGAATGGGTGCTGCCCGATGGCACCACCCGGACGGGCGACACCCTGACCTATACCCCCACGGAGGCGGAGCCCCAGACCCTGACCTACCGCGCCTGGGTCCAGGGTTATCGCGAGGCCACCCAGCGCGAGGCGACGCTGGCGTTACGCACCTGGGTCTATGAATTCCCGACCTTCCAACTCGTCGGCAAGGTGGTGAAGCACTACGACCCGGTGCGCAAGCAGTACACCGTGCGCCAGGGGCAAAGCGTGACCGGGGATGAGGACTTCACCTTCACCTGGAATTTCCCCACGGCCGCCGGGGTGGACCAGCCCCATGAACGTTACGCCACGGCCGCCTTCGCCACCGTCGGCCAGCATACCGTCACGGTGCGGGTGAGTGACAGCCGCGGCAACGCGGTGGTGCTGGAGGACGTGGTCGAGGTCGCCGCGCCGCCGCCGCTGACCGCCAGCAGCCGGATCGTGGTGGGCGACAGCTGGAACCGCGTCCCGGCCCCGGTGACGGTCTATTGGTACGTCGACGGCCTGCTGGCCCAGGAAAAGGTGACGGCGGTGAGCCTCGCCCTCGACGGCCAGCTCATGGGCCAGGGACTGAGTTCCAGCTATCGCGTCGACGTAACGGAACCCGGCCCGCATACCGTCAGCCTGAGCCTGGAGACTGACTATGGGCGCCACGCGACCCACACCGCGGACGTCACGCTGGTGCCAGGCGAGCCACCGGCCTGCGGCCTGCAGCCCAGCGGCGACGGCGTGACCCAGCTCAAGGTGAAGATCACCTGCACGGCGCCCATGGGGCGGGTGGCCAAATACCGCTGGCTCATCACCTACGCCGACGCGCCGACGCAACCGGAGAACCCGGGCATGAGCAGTTACTCGGCGCTGACCTTCAGTGCCGCGCAACTGGCCCGCGGCGTGCTCGCGGTGGAGGGGGTGGCGATCAACGACAAAAACCAGGAAAGCGCGCCCGCGCGCTGGCAGCCCTGACCCACCCCCACCCCCGTCCGCCCGCGGGCGGACGGGGGTGGGGGTGTCAGCACGCCCACAGATCACTGCGCTCAATGGTGAGCAGCAACTCCTTCAGCTCGCGATAACCCATCGGCGTCAGGTGCGCCAGGGCATTGCGCAGCGTCCACAGGCGGGTCAGCAACTCCGAGCGGCTCCAGCTGATCGGCGCTTTACTCAGCAAGAGGTTGAGCGGACCGATCTCCAGATCCTCCGGGTGCAGGATGCTGCGCCCTCCGGGCAGATCAAAGGGGGGATGCAGGTGTTTGCGGTAGCGGGCCACCAGCCGCCGACGCAACTGTTCGATCAAGGGAAAAAAAACCGTCATCTGCGCCCGCCACAGCCGCTCCTCGACCTGCGCCGCCGCCTCCGGCGCCGCGCACTGGGCCGCGAGGTGGTCGATATCCTGCCCGTTGATGCGGTCGTAAGCGCCCGCCGCCCAGTCCCGCGGCGCGGGCGGGGCGGCGAGCCAGCCGCGGTCGGCGGCGCAGGCGGCGAGGAGGGCGTGGGGGTGGAGCAAGTCTTCCAGGCTGCCGGCGCTGAGGCGGTGGGCACAGCCGGGGTCAAAGCCCGCCAGGGCCACCAGCAGTTCCCGCCGCAAGCGCCGTTCCACCGGGTTCAGTGACAGGGGGCGCAGGAGGTAGGCGGCCCATTGTTGCATGTCCAGGTCGTCCAGGCGCTCCCGCCAGGGGCAGACACTGACCAGCCGCGTGGGCTCCGGCCCGGCCGCGCTCGCCAGGCCGGTCACGCTCAGCAGCAGCAGCGGGCGATCGATGACCGCCAGGGGTTCCGCGGCCGCGGCAAAGGCGGTGACGAAGGCCGCCCAGTCCGGCCACGCCGCCGCCGCGGGGATTTCCAGCCACAACACGCGGCCGCGCAGGGTGGGATGCGTGACCAGGTCGGCCACGGAGCGGGCGGGCGTCCCGGCGCCGAGCAGGGTCTGCCCGAACGCTGTCGGGCCATCCGCGTGCGCCGCCACCGGCACCCGCGTCCAGACCCAGGCCGCGTCCTGTTCCACCTCCTGGGCCACGGCCGCCGCCAGGCCCGGCGGGGCATGCTGCGGCAGCAGCACAACGGCGTGACGGCCCGCGCGCAGGCTGGCGACAATCTCCGTGACAAAGCCGTACGGGCCGGACAACGACCACCAGTAGCGCCACATGCCGGCCCCCTCACACCGCCAGCAGCCGGGCCAGGCCGGGGCCGAGCCGCCACTGGCCCGCGTCCGCCGGCGTGACCAGACCCAACTGCGCGGCGCACACCAGGGCGCGCGCCACGGTCGCGAGGTCGCTCCCGGCCTCCAGCTCCCGCAGATCCGCGGCGCTGGCCGCTTCCCCATAGCTCGCCAGCACCGTCAGCACGGTCCATAGGGGCGGCACCGCCAGCAGATCGGTCACGTCCGCCGCGTCCGCCGGGGCCTCCAGCCACGCCGCCAGGACTTCGCGCCAGCGGGCCGGGTCCTGGCCCACGGCGGCCGCCAGCGTGGCCAGGGGCCGCGGGTAGAGACCGCCGCGCGCCGTCAGCTGCGCCACCTGCGGGGGGGCGAGGCGCCCGAGCCCCGCTTCCCGCCAGCCGTGCACCACGGCGGCGGGCTGCCAGGGCGCCAGCACCAGGGGCTCGCACCGGG
>JAGVUH010000188.1 GCA_019136395.1 Gammaproteobacteria bacterium | reverse complement strand
GTGGCATGGTCGGTATAGCCGGCGGTGGCTTGGCTGGCATGGATCCGTTCAGCCCCCCTCTCCCCAACCCTCCCCCGCCAGGGGGGAGGGAGTAAGAGAAGCGGCAGCGTGTACCGCCGAAGTGCTCCTGGGGCGCTTGGGGCGTTTGGGGTCTGAACCAATGGGCTGGCACTACCGGCAGCGGGGCCATGACGTAGAGATCGTCGCGATAGCGGCGGGCCTCGGCCCCCGGCCAGGCCACCAGGGGCTGGCGGTCGGGGCGGGCGGTCAGCAATTCGTCGCGGATACGCCCCAGATGGCGGCTATCCGGGGGCGGGAGGCCGAGGCCGGCGATCCAATGGCGCAGCACCGCGGCCAGAAGATCGGGTCCGAGGGCGGCGAGCCGGCGCAGGGACAGGGTGCCGGGCCGGCTGCCGCCCAGGTGGGCGAGTTCCGCCGCCGCCAGGCCCTCGATCAGGCCCTGGGCCGCGGCGCAATGGGCGGCGGTACGGGCGAGACTGGTGGCGCAGGCGGGCCAGCGTTCGCTCAGGACGGGCAGGACCCGGGCGCGCAGGAAGTTGCGATCGAAGGCTGGGTCGGCATTGGAAGGGTCTTCCAGCCAGCGCAGATTCCTGGCCTGGGCCCAGGCCAGGAGTTGGGCCCGGGAATAACCGAGCAGCCACTGCCCCGCAGCAGGGCGAGGAGCAGGGTCTCGGCCTGATCGTCCTGATGCTGGGCGGTCAGCACCAGGTCGCCGGGACCAGCCAGTTCCCGCAGGAGGGCGTAGCGCCCTTCCCGGGCCACGGCCTCCAGGCTCTCCCCGGGGAGGCGGCGTAACGCCAGGCGGCGCACGGTGAGGGGAACGCCCAGCGCGGCGCAGGCCTGGCGGCACTGTTCCGCCCAGGCGGCGGAATCCGGATGCAGGCCATGATCGACATGGATGGCGGCCAGGGGCAAGGATCGCCGAAAGGGAGAGGGTGCTGGGGAGGCGGTTGACTGGGAGGGGCGACCGGCGGCGGGCGAGGCGGCGAGGTCGCGAGGATGGTTGGCGTCGGACGTGGGCAAGGCCCCTGGGTCAACCTTTGGCTCCGCCTTCGTTTCGGTTTCGGGCTCAGGCCAGGCGGCGAGGAGGTGCAACAGAACGGTGGAGTCCAGCCCCCCGCTGAAGGCGACCCAGACCCGGGGGGCCGGGAGCCAGGGGGCCAGGGTCCGTTGGAGGCCCGCCGGGGTCAGGGGATTCATGGCGGAACCGGCGGCCCGCGGAACCGGCGGCCCGCGCGCCGACCGCTATTCCTTGAACCGCGCGAAGCCCATCAGCCGTTTGTAGCGGCGCGCCAGCAGGTCATCCAGGTCCTCGTCGGCGAGGACATCCAGGTGGCGAACCAGGGCCTCCTTGAGGTTCGCCGCCATCTGGTCGGGGTGGCGATGGGCGCCGCCCAGGGGCTCGAGGATGATCTCATCCACCAGGGCATGCTCCTTGAGCTTGTCCGAGGTGATGGCCATGGCCTCCGCCGCCAGGTCGGCCTTGTCGGCGCTGCGCCAGAGGATGGAGGCGCACCCCTCGGGGGAGATGACGGAATAGGTCCCGTATTGCAGCATCAGCAGCCGGTCGCCGACGCCGATGGCCAGGGCGCCGCCGGACCCGCCCTCGCCCACCACGGTGCAGATGATCGGGGTGCGCAGGTGGGCCATGACCATCAGGTTGCGGGCGATGGCCTCGCTCTGGCCGCGCTCCTCGGCGCCGACCCCCGGATAGGCCCCCGGGGTGTCGATGAAGGTGAGGATGGGCAGCCGGAAGCGTTCCGCCAGTTCCATCAGCCGCAGGGCCTTGCGGTAGCCCTCCGGGCGGGGCATGCCGAAGTTGCGGAGGATCTTCTCCTTGGTGTCCCGCCCCTTCTGGTGACCGATGACCATGACCGAGCGCCCCGCCAGCCGCGCCACCCCGCCCACAATGGCCGGATCGTCGGCGAATGCGCGATCCCCGTGGAGTTCCTGGAAGCCGGTGAAGATGCGCGGCACATAGTCCAGGGTATAGGGTCGCTGGGGATGCCGGGCGAGTTGGGAGATCTGCCAGGGGGTGAGATTGGCGAAGGTGCTCTCGGTGAGGGCGCGACACTTGGTCTGGAGGCGCTCGATTTCCTCGCCGATGTTGATGGCGCTGTCGTTGCCCACCAGCCGCAGTTCCTCGATCTTGGCCTCGAGCTCGGCGATGGGTTGTTCAAATTCGAGAAAGTTGAGATCCATGATCCTGGCACTGCTGGCAAATATCGTTCCATCTTAATCAAAATCGGCCAGGGGCGACAGGGCTGATCGGGGCTGATCGGGGCCAGGGGACGTATCTACTTTGGGTTGACAGGGCTGATCGGGGCCAGGGCTAATCGCGGCCTGATCGGGGCCCCGGACCTGATTCCGGCCACACCCAGGTATCGCCTCAAGCACATACCCGCTCATCCCCGCTATGACATTTGTCATTTCTATGCTTTCATTAGCCCCGGTCCGTCTCACCGGATCGGCCAGCCCGCGCCCGGCCCGTGCCGCCGCGCCCTGGCACCAGAAAAAAAGAGGCTGCGGCTCCGCCCAACTAGCAGCCCCCCGTGGAATCCCATTCCCCTGTCGCTGGAAAAGCCGTATCGCCATCCCGGGGATTGCCACCATCGCGAGGAGGTTTCCGCCCATGACGAGTATCGCTTTCGCCGATCAGCGGCCCCAGGGCTTGCTCGGCACCCTGAATGGCTGGCTCCAGACCCGTCGCGCCGTCCGCGAGGCCGAGCAGGAGCGCGCGGCCATCATCGCCGAGGCCATCGAGGAGGTCATCGCCGGGACGGAACCCAAGCTGCGGGCCCTGAGCCATTACGACCGCTCCCTTGGCCCCGTCATCGCCGGCGCCCTCGACTATATCGCCGGACTGATCGCCCGGCTGCCGCCGCCCATCGAGCTCAGCCGGAGGGCCTGGCAGCGGGACCCCCATGTCAACGCCTTCTTCGCCACCGCCGCCGATTTGCCGCTGTTCCTCAGTCGTAGCAAGGAGTTGCGGGATTTTTTCCAGCGCCATCCCGGCGCCAGCCAGGCCTTCGCCATCCTGACCCTGACACGGAAGGAACGGCAGGTCTTCGGCCTCAGCCTCCAGGACGAGATGGTGCGCCGGGACGTGGTGCGTGCGGAGGCCCGCCATTGCGCCCTGAACCTCTACATCGGCCTGGCCAAGAAACGGCTGACCAAGCGCCAGGGCCAGCGGGAGGGCCTGGATCAGGAGCGCCTCATCCTAGAGACGCGGCTCAAGGGGCTGCGCGCCCAGATCCGCCAAGGGACGGAGAACCCCGCCGTCCTTCAGGAAAAAATCGCCACCACCGAGGCCCGGCTGGCGGCCAACGGTCAGGAACGGGCCGCCCTGGGCAGCTTCACCAATCGCCTGGAGGCCATGCTGGCGGAGATCCATCACCTCCTGGCCGACCCAGGCCATGAACTCCAGCTCGCCCCCTCTTCCCTGCGCGTGGATCGGCTGGGCATCAAACAGGAAGGGGGCCAGGGGAACGGGGTGGCGGCCAACGACCTCTCCCTACTGGAATGTACCACCGCCACCAGTCAGCGCGTCATCACCCTGGTGCGCTGTCCCCGGGACGAATTGCTGACCCTGGATCAGATCGTGGCCCAAGTCGAGCCCTATCTGGCCTCCCAGATAGGTATCAGGGCCGCCTGAGGCTGTTGCCGGCTGCCTGAGATTCGCGGGTGGGCAAGTCGGAGCCTGTCCACCCGCCCCAACCGCTACCAAGCAAGCTCGTAAAGGGATCCCAGGCCCCTCATGCCTTAGATACGGACGGACGGAACACACCTCTGATCAGGGCCTACCCCCCCTGAGCCATCAGGTGCGCGGCGGCCGGACAGCGGTGGGCCAGACAGCAAGCCCCGCACCTTGGCTTGGGGCGACAGATCTCCTTGCCGTGACGGACGATCAGGGCGTGGTATTCGTTGAACAGGGCGGTATCCGGACCCAGGGCGCCCTCCAGACCCTGGCGGATGGCCTCGTAGCCCTCCGTCCCCACCAGGAGCCCCAGGCGGGACAGGAGCCGCCGGGTATAGGCATCGACGACGAAGACCGGCCGGTCGAAGGCGTAGAGCAGCATGTCGTCCGCCGTCTCCGGACCCACCCCGGGGATCGCCAGCAGGCGGTGACGCAACTCGGCGGTCGTCAGCCGGGACAGGGCCTCCCGCTCCCCGGCGGCGAGATAGGCGTCGCAGAAGGCCCGCAGGCGCCGGGCCTTGACGTTGAAATAGCCCACCGGCCGCAGGCACTCGGCCAGCTCGGCCTCGGGCAGGGCAAGGATGGCGTGGGGGCCCAGATCATTGGCGCCCAAGTGCTCCTTGAGGCGCTCCAAACCGCGCTCCACGTTGGTCCAGGCGGTGTTCTGGGTGAGCACCGCCCCGACCATGACCTCGAACGGCGTCTCCGCTGGCCACCAGCGCTGCGGGCCATGGGCGGCCCGCAGGGCATCATAGACCGCG
>JAGVUH010000438.1 GCA_019136395.1 Gammaproteobacteria bacterium | reverse complement strand
TATGCCGCCGCGCAGATGCTGACGTTTGAGAAATATCTGGGGTGGTTTTTTTGGACTTACAAAACCGAAACAACGCCCGCATGGTGTTTCCGGGATTGCGTGGCACGTGGTTGGATCCCAACGGGCTCCGGTGCTAAGCGTCATCCTCAACCGCTGGGCCCTAGGCGTCGCGCGCTGAGCACGGATGATGAGCGCCCCTAGGGCGTAACTGGGCAGCTTGGCCGAGCATGGACGAGGTGACGGTTCTTGAATGCGCCCAATGTTTACCCAAGGCCGGGGTTAACGACCAGGCCCCGTCAGCCGGTCGAGGCGCAGGCGCTGACGGTGATCAAAGAGGCGCCGTGAGCCCACCCAAACGGCGGCGGCGCTGCCGAGGCCGGTGCCGGCGGTGATGAGGAACAGGATCATCATCTGATACTTGGCGGCCTCCATGGGCGGGCTGCCAGAGAGGATCTGGCCGGTCATCATCCCCGGCAGGCTTACCAGGCCGGCGGCGGCCATGGAGTTGACGATGGGGATGAGACCGGCGCGCATCGAGTCGCGGCGGATGTCACGGATGGCGCAATCCCAACTCTGACCCAGTAGTAGCCGGGCCTCGATGCGCCCGCGGCCCTCCCAGGCCTGACGGCTGAGGTTGTCGAGGGCGATGGCGATGCCGCTCATGGTGTTGCCCAGGAGCATGCCAAGAAGGGGGATGAGGTATTGGGGCTGCCACCAGGGCTCCACGCCGATGATCAGGGTCAGGGCGAGGAGGATGACGCTGAAGGAGGACAGGAACATGGACAGGGTGCCGATGCCGAAGCCCCAGGCACCGCGGTAGCGGTGTTTCTGGCGGGCCATGACCTCCCAGCCGGCGACGCCCAGCATGATGAGGGTCCAGAGGCCGATGAAGGCGAAGCTGGTCTGGGCGAAGAGAAAGTTCAGCACCAGGCCGATGAGGCTGAGCTGGATGACGCTGCGCAGGGCGGCGATCAGGACGCGCTGTTCCACGCCCAGGTGCAGGCGCCAGGAGAGGAGGGCGAGGAGCAGGACCAGGCTGGCGGCCAGGGCCAGGTCCAGGGGGCTGAGGCTAATCAGTTCCATGAGTTGGGCCTCTCTGGCTGGGGCCGACCGTGCTGGGCATGGTCCAAAATGCCGTGACGCTGGCCAGGTCCTGACTGGTGTTCTCGGGTCACGGGTGAGGCGGATTCCCCAAGTCCCGCCGCTGGTTCCTCTTCCTCTAGCAGGTCGCCGCGGATGACCAGTCGCCGGGCGCCGGCCAGTCCCGGTGCCGGTTGGGCCAGGCGCTGGCGCTGATCCGGGTCGTGACTGACCCAGAGGATCGGGGCGGACTGCTCCCGACGGTAATCCTGGATCAGGGCCTCGACCCGGTCCCGGTTGGGGGGGTCGAGGTTGGCGGTGGCCTCGTCGAGGAGCAGGGCCTGGGGCTGAAGGGCGAGGAGGCGGGCGAGGGCGAGGCGCTGGCGCTCGCCAGTGGAGAGGCGGGCGATCTGCCAGTCCAGGACCTCGGGGCCGAAGCCCAGCCGATCGAGGAGGTGCGGGTCGTGGCGGGCGGGGAAGTGGTCACCCACCCGGTCATGCCACCAAAAGGCCTCCGCCGGGAGCAGGCCGACACGGCGGCGCCACTCCGGGGCGGGGAGGGCGGCGCAGGGGGTGGCGTCCAGCCAGACCTCGCCCTGGTGTTCATCCAGGTCGGCCAGGGCGCGCAGCAGCAGGCTCTTGCCGGAGCCGGAGGGGCCTGAGAGGAAGACCAGATCTCCGGCAGCGATCCGCAGGTCGATGGGGGCCAGGTTGCGGGTCCTGAGGCCCTGGAGTCGCAGTTCGGGCATGGTCAATCCGCCCATCGGGTGAAGATGAGATCCCAGACCCCATGCCCCAGGCCTTGGCCGCGCTTCTCAAACTTGGTCAGAGGGCGGTCCGCGGGGCGGGGGGCGAACTGGCCAGGGCCAGCGACGTTGTGGAAGCGGTCCGCGGCGGCGGTCAGGACCTCCAGCATCTGGCGGGCGTAGGGTTCCCAGTCGGTGGCGGCGTGGAAGGTGCCGCCTGGGCGCAGGACCCGGGCCAGTCTGGCGAGGAAGTCAGGGTTGAGGATGCGGCGCTTGTGGTGGCGTTGCTTGGGCCAGGGGTCGGGGAAGAAGAGGTAGACGCCGGCCAGACTGGCGGGGGGCAGGCCACTGGCCAGCAGTTCCACGGCGTCCTCTCGCAGCAGGCGCAGGTTGGTGAGGCCAAGCCGTTCACAGGCCAGGAGCAAGTGGCCGACGCCGGGGGCGTGGACCTCGACGCCGAGGAAGTTACGCTCCGGGTGGCGCTCCGCCAGGGTCGCCAGGGTCTCGCCGTTGCCGAAGCCGATCTCCAGCCAGACGGGCTGGTCATTACCAAACAGCGCCGCCAGGTCCAGGCACTCACCGGCCTGGCGGTCGCTGCCGTAGCGGGGCCACAGCTCGGCAAAGGCGCGGGCCTGGGCCGGGGTGAGGCGTCCCTGGCGCAGGACGAAGCTGCGGATGGGTCGTCGGGGCGGTTCGCCGGGTGTGGCTTGTTCTGGGTTACCGGGACCCGGGGTTCCTAGCATGTTCAGAAGCTGCCAAGCCTCATCAAAAGAAGAGCCCTTCGACCGGCGAGGAGGCGGAGGCGAAGCGCTTGGCGGGCATGCGCCCGG
>JAGVUH010000548.1 GCA_019136395.1 Gammaproteobacteria bacterium | reverse complement strand
GCAGCAGGCGCGACCCGGCCTGATCCCGGCGTCGGTGCAGGCCATCCAGGCGCCGCCGCAGGGCTTCGCCCAGGCGCCGCTCCAGATCGTCCGTGCGTTGCTGGCGACGCTCCAATTCTGCCAGGGGGTGCTGCCGGTGCAAGCGGTGCGAGGCGGTCTGGCAGCGGTAGCGCAGGCCCTCCAGATAGCGGCCCTGGGCCTGGCGTAGGCGTTGATCCAGGGCGGCCAGGCGCTGCTGAAGATGGGGCATTGAGGGGCTGACCAGTTCCGCCGCCGCCGAGGGCGTGGCCCCCCGCTGGTCCGCCGCCAGGTCGGCGAGGGTGAAGTCGATCTCATGACCGATGCCGGTGACCACCGGGATGGCGGAGGCACGGATCGCCCGGGCCAGGGTCTCGTCATTGAAGGCCTGCAAGTCTTCAAGCGAACCGCCGCCGCGGGCGAGGATGAGGACATCGCACTCGGCCCGGCGATTTGCCAGGGCTAGCATCGCCAGCAGTTCGGCGGTGGCCCCCTCGCCCTGGACCTGGGCGGGGTAGATCACCAGGGGCAGGGCCGGAAACCGCCGGCCGAAGACGCTTATCAGGTCCCTTACCGCGGCGCCGGTGGGGGAGGTGATGAGTCCCACCTGGCGCGGAAAGGCCGGCAGGGGTCGCTTGCTGGCGGGATCGAAAAGTCCCTCCGCCGCCAGCTTGCGCTTGAGGCGCTCGAACTCCAGGCGCAGGGCCCCTTCGCCCGCTGGTTCCAGGTGCTCCACCACCAGTTGGAAGTCCCCCCGGCCCTCGTAGAGGCTGACCCGCACCCGCGCCAACACCTGTTGGCCGTTGGCGGGGCGGAAGCCCAGCAGCAGGCGTTTGTTGCGGAACATGGCGCAGCGCACCTGGGCGGCCGGGTCCTTGAGGGAGAAATAGAGGTGCCCGGAGGCCGGCTGGGACAGGTTGGAGATCTCGCCCTCCACCCAGAGTAGCGGAAAGCTGCCCTCCAAGACCGCCCGCGCCTCGCGGGTCAGCCGGGAAACGGTCCAGATGTCGCGGTCGAGGTCGTAAGCGGTGGCCATGGGGGCGATTGGGAAGCGGTGAGGAGGGGCCTGGGAAAAGTGTATCGTCGGTCGTGGCGCGTCAGGCGGGGTTGTTGGTAACCGGGGTGGCGATGAGCAGCCCACGGGGATAGGGTCAATGGGCCTCCACCAGACGTTGCTCAATCCGGTGGCAACTGACAAGTGAGAATAGTTTGGCGATGACCATCAAGCTCGAACCTGTCTCTACCCGGTTGCGAAATGCCGCCTGCGATCTGGTTGGAAAAACGCCGCCGGCGGTCCGGTTGAGAAAGGCTTCCAGAGTCGGCAGTTTACCGGTCCGACCGGGAAAACTATACTTTCCGCCCTTCCCCATCCCCCACGGTCATTTCGAGCGAGGCCCACATGCGTCTGATCCAGGAAGCCCTCACCTTCGACGATGTCCTCCTCGTCCCGGCTCACTCCACCGTCCTGCCTTATCAGGTGGATTTGACTACCCGGCTGACCCGCGGCATCGAGCTCAAGATCCCCCTGGTCTCGGCGGCCATGGATACGGTCACCGAATCCCGCCTGGCCATCGCCCTGGCCCTGGAGGGCGGCATCGGTATCATCCATAAAAACATGTCCGCCGAGCGTCAGGCCCGGGAGGTGCTGACGGTCAAGAAATACGAGAGCGGCATCATCCGCAATCCCATCACCGTCACCCCGGAGACCAGCATTGGCGAGGTGATGGCCCTGACCCGCGCCCACAACGTCTCCGGCGTGCCAGTGGTGACCGAGGACGGCCATCTCACCGGTATCGTCACCAGTCGTGACCTGCGCTTCGAGACGCGCCCCGGGGACCCGGTACGCAACATCATGACCCGCCGCGACCGCCTGGTGACGGTGCGCGAGGGCGCCGGCCGTGAGGAGGTGCTGTCCCTGTTGCACAAGCACCGCATCGAGAAGGTGCTGGTGGTCAACGACGCCTTCGAGCTGCGGGGCCTGATCACCGCCAAGGACATCCAGAAGGCCAAGGACTTCCCCAATGCCTCCCGGGTCGAGGCCGGCGTGGACGTGATCGTGGTCGATACCGCCCATGGCCACTCCCAGGGGGTGCTGGACCGGGTCGCCTGGTGCAAGCGGGAATATCCCCAGATCCAGGTCATCGGCGGGAATATCGCCACCGGGGCCGCCGCCCTGGACCTGGTCGCCGCCGGGGCGGACGCGGTCAAGGTCGGCATCGGTCCCGGCTCCATCTGCACCACCCGCATCGTCGCCGGGGTGGGCATGCCCCAGGTGACGGCGGTGGCCAATGTCACCGCCGCCCTGGCCGGCACCGACGTGCCGGCCATCGCCGATGGTGGTCTGCGTTATTCCGGCGACATCGCCAAGATCGTCGCCGCCGGGGCCCACTCGGTCATGATCGGCGGCCTCTTCGCCGGTACCGACGAATCCCCCGGCGAGATCGAGATCTACCAGGGACGCTCCTACAAATCCTACCGGGGCATGGGCTCCCTGGGGGCCATGGGCGCCAAGGAGGGCTCCAGCGATCGCTATTTCCAGGAGTCCGCAGACAAGGAGAAGCTGGTCCCCGAGGGCATCGAGGGTCGTGTGCCCTACAAGGGCAGTCTGGTCAACGTCATTCATCAATTGGTGGGGGGACTACGCTCCAGCATGGGCTCCCGAGTTCGTGCGCGTCAGCGCCGCGGGGATGCGGGAATCCCATGTCCACGATGTCCAGATCACCAAGGAAGCGCCAAATTACCGCATCGAAATCTGATCCGGCGAGACGCCCACCCCCTCCCGCCTGGCGTGGAAGGGGGGGGCAGAGGGGCTCCCTCCCATCATCGAGCGCATCCGATGGCACCCGATTTAGCACCGGACGCCCCCAGGCCGCCCCCCTGGGGTGAGTGCTTCCTTGCTGGTCTCCGCCACATCGCTTAATCTCCAGACAGGCCATGAACCCCATGACTGATGCCACCGCCAGTGCCGCCGTCAGCGCCACCTTCAGAGCCGATGCCAGCGTCATCCACGCCGACCGGATCCTGATCCTCGACTTCGGTTCCCAGTACACCCAGCTCATCGCCCGGCGGGTGCGCGAGGCCGGGGTCTACTGCGAGATCCATCCCTGGGACCTGGATGCCACGGCGATCGCCGCCTTTGGCGCCAAGGGCATCATCCTCTCCGGCGGCCCCCAATCGGTCCATGAGGACGAGACCCCGCGGGCCAATCCGGCCGTCTTCGCCGCCGGGGTGCCCATCCTCGGCATCTGTTACGGCATGCAGACCCTCGCCGCCCAGCTTGGCGGTCAGGTGGCCCCGGCCACCCACCGCGAATACGGTTATGCCCAGGTGCGGGCCCGGGGTCACTCGCGCCTGCTGCGCGACATCGAGGACCACGCCAGCCCGGAGGGCTATGGTCTGCTTGACGTCTGGATGAGTCATGGCGACCGGGTGGATGTCCTGCCCCCGGGCTTCAAGGCCATCTGTACCACCGACAATGCCCCTCTGGCGGGCATTGCCGACGAGGAGCGTCGCCTCTACGGCCTCCAGTTCCACCCGGAGGTCACCCATACCCGCCAGGGCCAGCGCATCCTCTCCCGCTTCGTCCTCGACATCTGTGGCTGCGCCGGGCTCTGGACGCCGCGGAATATCATCGAGGATGCCATCGCCAGCATCCGCCAGCAGGTGGGGGAGGACGAGGTCCTGCTCGGCCTCTCCGGCGGGGTGGATTCCTCCGTGGTCGCCGCCCTGCTGCACCGGGCCATCGGCGAGCGCCTGACCTGCGTCTTCGTCGATAACGGCCTGTTGCGCCTGGGTGAGGGCGATCAGGTCATGAGCACCTTCGCCCGCCACATGGGAGTCAAGGTCATCCGCGTCGACGCCGGTTCGCGCTTTTTCGAGCGCCTGGCCGGGGTCGATGATCCGGAGTTCAAGCGCAAGATCATCGGCACCACCTTCATCGACATCTTCGAGGCCGAGGCCGACAAGCTGCCGAACGTCAAATGGCTGGCCCAGGGCACCATCTATCCCGACGTCATCGAATCCGCCGGCGCCAGGACCGGTAAGGCCAAGGTCATCAAATCCCACCACAACGTCGGCGGTCTGCCTGAGTACATGAAGCTGGGGCTGGTGGAACCACTGCGGGAACTCTTCAAGGACGAGGTGCGCAAGATCGGCATCGAGCTGGGCCTGCCCTCGGATATGGTCTATCGTCACCCCTTCCCCGGTCCCGGCCTGGGGGTACGCATCCTGGGCGAGGTCCACGCCGCCTATGCCGACACCCTGCGCCAGGCCGATCACATCTTCATCGAGGAACTGCGTCGCGCGGATCTTTATGACAAGGTCTCCCAGGCCTTCGCCGTCTTCCTGCCCATCAAGTCCGTCGGTGTCGTGGGTGACAATCGCCAGTACGCCCACGTCATCGCCCTGCGCGCCGTCGAGACCATCGACTTCATGACCGCCCGCTGGGCCCATTTGCCCTACGACTTTCTCGATCTGGTCTGTCGCCGCATCGCCAACGAGGTGCGTGGCGTCTCCCGAGTCGTCTACGACATCACTGGTAAGCCGCCGGGGACGATTGAGTGGGAATGAGTCTGGTACGGGGGCCGGCGTGGAGGATCGGCACTGGATGGGCCATGCCCTGATGCTGGCGGAGCGGGCGGCGGCCATGGGGGAGGTGCCGGTGGGGGCGGTGCTGATCCGGGAGGGCGAGGTCCTGGGTGAGGGTTGGAATTGCCCCATCGCCACCCATGACCCCAGCGCCCATGCCGAGATCCGTGCCTTGCGCGATGCCGGCAGCCGTGCCGGCAACTACCGTCTTCCGGGTGCCACCCTCTACGTCACCCTGGAGCCCTGCCCCATGTGCGCAAGCGCCCTAGTGCATGCTCGGGTGGCGCGGGTGGTCTTCGGCGCCCGGGATCCCAAGGGCGGAGCTTGTGGCAGTGTCTTCGACCTTCTCCCTCCCGACCAGCGCTTCAATCATCGTCTGGCGTGTCAGGGGGATGTCCTGGCCCAGGCCTGTGGCGATATCCTGCGTCGTTTCTTCCAACAGCGGCGGCGGGGTGTCGGTCAGGAGAAGGCAGGGTGAAGGGTCACTGCAGAGACTTTCATTTTCAGGGGATGCCGCGTCCTCTCATGAGAGGTTTTGTTGCCGGTAAGCAAGGAAAGCGTCCATTAGGGGGGTTCCCGATTTAAGCAAAATGCCTATCCGGTTGCCTCAGATATGCACTATGGGTTGTAACACCGCGTTGCGGCCACTCTTGGGGTGCGTTCATTTTCAAGGACATGAATTTCTGTCAGGCGCAGCCCACTCAACATTCTGCAAATTCCTGAATC
>JAGVUH010000061.1 GCA_019136395.1 Gammaproteobacteria bacterium | reverse complement strand
TTGAGAGGACAGCAGCTTACTCCAGTCCACGTCCGGGCGCGCATCAGACGCCTGCTGTCGCATCACCATGGTCTTATGTGCGGGTCCACACCGCATCGGAGGCCGCTCATGCCCCAGACAACCTCCGATATCCGTCCTGGATTCAGGAATCCCGCAAGCATGGCTTAACGCGCCGTTTCCTGGGTTGGCTGGCACCAGAGTTGGACTTCCAGGTCCGCCAGCGGCGCTTCATACCCCCCCCAAAAAAGAGGAGGTATTCAGATGATCATAGGCCCTAGTCAGATTATCGCATGCCCAAAGTGCCGGGGTCTGGCATCGTATGTGACTCTGCTATCCGGCAATAGTTTGGGCGCTTGGGCTTGGACCGATGGTAGGGTTTTCGCCCCAATGAACCCGTGTCCTCCGGCTGTCGTGAGCTGTGTTCACTGCGGGGAATGCTATTGGCGGGCCGCTGCCAAGCGGGTCGGGACCATCAATTGGTACGATTGCGACGGACAACGGATCGATCCGGCTTGGAGGGCAGCCAAAGATGTGTGTGAGCCAACTGAAGAGGAGTACTACCAGGCTATCGCAAAGGGTCTGGCCACCGATCTGAAGCAGGAGAGAAGCCTGCGGATCTTGGCCTGGTGGCGAAGAAACGATGCCTTCCGCTTCCTCGGCAAGCTCAAAAAAGCCGCTAGAGCGCCGGCCCAATGCAAGCCAAGTCCACCCCTACCCTGGAGAGAGAACCTCGCAGCGCTGCTGCCGCTGTTGGATGAAGGCAATAACAACGACTGCCTGATGAAGGCGGAGGTACTGCGCGAACTTGGAGACTTTGAAGCGGCTAAGCAGGTTCTGAATCGCATCGATCTTGAGAAGACCGAAAAGGTGGCTGAATTCATCCGCCTGTTGAAGGCCGAAGAGCTACGCAAACTCCTACGCGAAGAGGGTGACTTCAAATCTGTAAATCAGGTTCGGAGCCGTGTAAAACCAACCAAGCCTACCGCCCGATTGGCTGAAAACATCCGCCTGCTTCAGTCGCTGTGCGACAGCGCGGATAGCGGTGTCAGAGAGTTGCCATTCAGCGCCTAAGGATCCGTGCTCCAGGATCATGGATTGGCGGAAACTACTTATCCGCCTGGCATTATTTCCGTTTCAGTTTTTTGGCCTGCGGTTCTAGGGTCTCCACCTCAAACCCCACCACGCGCCGCTGCTCGCGGCTGAATTCGACGCCGATCAGGTGGATCGGCTGGCCAGCGGCGCGGTGGGGGTCGGCATAGCCCCGGTCCTTGATCTGCTGCAAGGCGCGGCCCTCGGGCTCCAGCTCCACGACCTTGAACTCGAACAGATAGATCTGGCCGTTGAAGCGTAGCGCCAGGTCCAGCCGGCCGGCATTGCTGCTCGGCTCTGGGGTCAGGTCTAGCCCCAGGCTGGCGAAGTAGGCGTAGAAGACGTTGGCATGGTAACCCTCGAAGCGGGCGATGGGGTTGTTGAGGAACCCGTCACTGGGGATGCTGGCGAAGAAGGCGGTGAAGAGAGCCAGTAAGCCAGCGAAGTCGTTGGCCAGCAACAGTTCAGAGAGGCGCGACGTGATCTCCGCCACGGCCGGGGAGCCGGCGCTGAGCTGGTCGAGCAGGGCGCCTGTGAGGCTGGCGCGCACCGCCAGGTTGGGGTAGCGCAACTGATAATGGACGAAGGCGCCAAGCTGGCGGACGGCGGCGATGGTGAGATAGCCGGTCTGAAACAGCAGGGCCTCGGTGGCGATGTGATCGACGTCGAAGGCCGAGAGCAGACGCTCGCTAGTGATCAGGTGCTCCAGCCGGGGGATGAAGGTCTGGCGCTCGGTCAGCAGATCGACCAGGAAGGTAGGCGTGGCGGTCTCGAACCACCAGGGGCGGAAGCGGCGTTTCTGAAATAACAGCAGCAGGTCGAAGGGGTTGTAGACCGCCTCGCCGGTCCAGTGGTAGCCGTGGTACCAGGTCCGGATCTGCTCGCGTTCCAGGTCCTCGAGCTCGGGGGCGAAGATGGCGTCGAGATTGGCCTCGGTGTAGCCACAGATGGCGGAATAGCGCTCATCCAGGGTAATGTCATTCAGGTTATTGAGCCCCGAGAACAGGCTCACCGTGCTGAACTTGCTCACCCCCGTCAGGAAGGCGAAGCGCAGGTCGGCGTCGGCGCCCTTGATCACCGAGTAGAGGTTACCCAGGCCGTCGTGCATCTCCCGCGCCCGGTTGGGTTGGGTCAGGTTGTCGAGGATGGGCTTGTCGTACTCGTCCACCAGGACCACGACCCGCTCGCCGTAGTGGTTACGGGTCTTGCGAATCAGCTCGCCAAAGAGTCCGGGGATGTCGAGATCCAGGTAGGTCTCGACGCCCAAGGCCTCACGGTTTAAACGCAGCAGATCCGCGATGCGTCGATCCAATTCGTCACGGCTGCGCAAGACGCCCTCGGCGAAACTCAGCCGTATCACCGGATAGCGCCGGCCCCAGTCCCAGCGCCAGCGGTCCTGGGCCGCGATTCCCGCGAACAGAATCTCATTGCCGCTGAACAGTTCGGCCAGGGTGTCGAGGAACAGGGACTTGCCGAAGCGCCGCGGTCGTGACAGGAAATAGTATTTGCCCTCCTCGATCAGGCGCAGGGCAAAGCCGGTCTTGTCCACATAGTAATAGCCACCTTCG
>JAGVUH010000622.1 GCA_019136395.1 Gammaproteobacteria bacterium | reverse complement strand
ATGATTGGCCCAGCTCCGCCGCCTAAGCCCTCAACACTTAGTCTGACCTCGGCATGAAGCCTCTTGGATGCCGCAAGCATGGTCATTAGGTCGTCACGTAGCTGCAGCAGATCAAGCTCTCTCACACGGCCATTGGTACCCGCAACGGCGGGTATGGACACCCTTAACCAAGCTGCCTGAGCGACCTCTGGAGTGAGATCATCCGCATGGAGCTGCCCTGATAGCCAACAATGTCCAGCGTTTTGTGGCGAGATCACCCGGACGCGAACACCGCTCAGCCGGTCGCGTGTGACGATTGCCCGGTGCGGCAATATTTGGCCACTCGCGTCCAGGAAGCGCGCGCCACGGGCAGGAAAGGGCAGGGTCAGACATGACTCTGCTCCCTCGGCCCAGCGGAGCATGAGCGACACCGATTGGGGGGGCTGATCCCCGCAGGCGAGGTCGATGGCCACCTCCGCATTGGCGGCGGCATTGACCTGTTCCCAAGTGACTCCAGTTGGTGGGTCGAGGACACCGACCGCGGCCGCGGCGACCGCGAATTGCAGGCGACCCCCCCGTTCGGTCAATGGGGGGCCGTAACTAACCTGAAATCCGGCGGGCAGGATGCCGAGCCGGGTGCGAAAGCGCACCACACCGTCAGTGTCAATGACACGCAGTTCACCATCGCCATGACATTGATTCGTCAATTGACGCCAACCGCGTGTCCCATTCAGGGGACGCCAGCGGAGCTGCGCGGGAGGGATCTGCTGGTTATTACCTTGAGCGATCTGGTGAACCGTCGGTGAATCACGGTACTGTGGTATGAGAGCCTCAACGTTGTATACCCTTGTCCCTAGCAGGTAATACATAGTCTCGTCCGGCTGTTCGGCACCAGTCTGGATACGGCAGTAGCTGCCATCACGACTCTGGACACGCACCTGACCAGCAACGCGAAAGAGAGGGCGCTCAAGCTCATCCAGCGTGCCAACCGCCGTGATCTCGGCGAATCCGTCCGCAACCACCGTCCAATCACCAGGCACAGCGATCCAAACGGTCTCATGGCGTGTCTTGATCGAGCCTTGCCCGCGAAAGGACAGGCTTGTATCGGATTCATCGTTGCTAATGAAGACCCAAGGGAGGTCTTCCAAGGCCTCGCCTCCGGTGACCGAGGGCTGGTCTGCGAGCTGCGGTCGCGTCGTGAGTTGGAAGGCTTTCGCTGCCCCTGCACCGAAGTAACGCGGTACGGCGCGTGCGCGTTCAAGGCGAACCCGAGGTCCGCTGCGTGTCGCCCAGGCAAGCGGCGATGCCGCGGACTGACCGACCTGGAGGAGTAGTTGCAGGCGTCCGGCTGGCTCACCCCCGAATGCCGCCACGGCATGCTCTACGGGCACCGACCCGGTGAGTTCAATCTCAGCCTGGAGCTGCCATATCTCAGACGCGCCTGGGAGACAGTGTAAGGAACGGTTGACTGCGACAGCCGCCTTTGGTTGCCCTTGAGGTGGCTCAGGTGATGGTTTGATCAGGCCTGCCAGGAATCCTAGGGCGTTCTGGTCGCCAAGGTCCAGTGGGAACTGATCCCGCCAGTTTGGGTGCTGTGCATCCAGGGTCGCGATGGGGTCGGCGGCGCCGGCTACCTCTTGCCGTAAATCCCTCACCGCCAGCGCGATCTGTGCGGACAGGGGGTAGACAATGTCTTGCCGCAGATACTGCGGCAAGTATTGTTGCGCGGCCTCTGCGGCCAGCGTCTCGACGGGGATGTTCGCGTTTTCGTAGGTCCGCAGGTTTGCCAGCAGGGAGCGAAAGTAACGGCTCAGCGCTGCTCCTTCTTTTTGCAGGAACTGCAGCGGTAGCCCCCCTTCGCAGGCGAGCGTGCGCAGATAGATTCGCCTTTGGGTAGCCAGCAAAAGTGGTCGATGCCAATAGGTCAGACCGACTCTCACCCAGCCACGAAGCACAAGATATGGTGGAGTGGGAATGGGTGGATTCAGGGCGTCGAGAATATCTTTATAACGCAACTTTCCACCGGTGTAGTGGCGCCTGATCCATTCGGCGGTAAACAGGCAGAATAAGGCACCAGCCAGTTGGTGCGGTCTGTCTAGGTGGACGGTAGCCCTCAGGATCGCGCTTGTTCGCGCTTTCAGCGTTTCAAGGTCGTCCGCGGTGCAGCGATAGGCGTAAAGTGGTCGTTTATCTGGATGGCGTAGACCATGCCGATTCAGTAGTTCGTTGATCCAATTCCGTGCTGCTTCAATCGGCATAGTCGCATCCTCGATCAGGTTGTGTGGTCAATAAGCGCGTTCGGACTGAGGTCCAATGCGGATAAATGCTGCTGTGAAGTTACGCAAATCAGGTATTCCCTCCAGAAGGCGACTAGACCGGTCGGCTGCTCTGCTGCCAGGTATCCTCTCGAACGAGTTTCCCATGCTCAGGGGTACTATGGACCGACTCGAACGACTCAGCCGCCGTCGCGCCGCACTTAGTTGCCCGCGCTTGGTGCTACCTTAGCTTCGATCCCTCTACAACGGCAACAATCCACTCACCGCCAACCTATCCACATCCACCCCGCCACTTCCCCCCAGCACCTGCCGCTCATAGGCAGCGCGGTCGGCGCAGAGCTGAGCCCACTGGCTCAGCCGCCCCTCCAGAAACCAGTCCGGAAAACCAATGCCCGCCGGCAACCGGCGCTGGGAATCAAAACGGTCAAGATACTCTTGTACGTCCGCTGACCGTCCGAGCAGATAAGCCAGGCTGGCCAGCTTGGAAAAATATCGGTGGTCCGCCATGGCCGTCCTGATTTCCTCCCAGGTGGGTAGAGTCAAGGGAGCGGGCAGGCTGCCCGCCCGCGCGGCGAGATGCAGAAACACAAAACAGAATCCCGGGGGCGCCGGGTCCTGATGCGCGGCGAATAGGCGCTGGCGCAGGGGTTCCTGGCAGGACAGGACCAGGTCGAGCGCCCCCCGGTCGGCATGCCGCCAGCCATAGGCGGCGCAGGCGCGCAACAGGTAGAGCGCATCGAAATTTCCCGCGCCCACCGCGCCCAGGTCCGGCTGGTGCGCCAGTGCGGCACGGGCCTCGCCCAACCAGACGCCCATTTCCTCGCGCTCCCCGGCCCCCGCATCAGGCAGCCAGGCAGCCACGTAAAGCAGCCACGCCAGTTCCCGGACCCCGTCGCGGTTAAAGTGGTTGATGGCCTCATCACGCTTGATGCGGAAATGGGTCAGCGCCTGACGCAACTCACCGGCACGCAGGGCGATGCGGGCCTGGCGATCCCGGAGCTTGTGGCGCTGCCAATCGGCGCCGGCCTGTTGCCGCTGAGCCAGGATCTCCTCCAGTTCGATCGCCAGGGTCCGGGCCGCTGCCGGCAGATTCAGATCAATCGCCAGATCCAGGACGTGACCGAGGAAATCGGTCGTCTGCAGGTCGGGATCGGTGCGTGCCATGCCCCGGATGCCCCGGGCGACATCCCGCAGGGCCAGTCCGTAGCGTCCCCGCCGGTAATAAATACGACTCCAGCAGTGGAGCATGCGCGGCGTGAGCGTCACGCCCGCTGTGTTCAGGGCCTCCCGCAGGGCTTCGCAGCGCGGAATCAGGTCCTGCGCATAGGCCTCGGCCAGCAGCGCGAGGAGCGAACCGACCCAGGCCCGCGTCTGATTACCCGTCAGACCGGGTTCCACCGCGCTGAGCAGACCCAGGAGCCACTGCTCGCGGGGCTCGTTGGCCGGGGTCACGCCCAGCCAGCGGCGCAGGGTTGTCTCCGCCCCGTCCAGACTCTCACCGGCCAGCAGGTGGCGCCGGGTGAGGCGCTCCAGCAGGGTCACCAGGGCACGGATATCGTTCTGCTGCACCGCGCTGACCAGGCGCTCATCGCTCCAGGCGTCGTGGGGGACCTCCGCCCCCCTGGCGGCGCAGGTCAGGCGCGCCCAGCAACAGCAAGCGCCGGGCGCCCCCCGCGGCCGCGGGTGGACTGGCGGCCGCGCCCAGGGCATCGTCCACCCGCGCGCCGGCGACCCACGCCGGCAGGAAGTCGGCGAGGAATTCCCCGGCCCCCGTCAGCGTCGGGCGGCCCAGGGGCGCGATTACCGTCCGCGCCCCGGCCGCCAGCAACTGGCGGCCCAGGTCGATCAGGTTGCCGTCCTCATCGCCGCAGGCCAAAAGGATGACCAGGGGCGGCAGCCCGCGGGCCGTGGGCAAGGCCCAGGAACGGCCATCGGCCGCCCGGAACGGGTGGTCATCCCGGTCTTCCGTCCCATGCGCCACCACGATCAGGGCAGCGAGGTGGGGCAGGTCCGCCTGGCGCAGATACTGCCCAACCGCCGCCGGTCCGATGACCTGGGCCAGGCCCAGGGCCCGCCGCCAGGGTTGTTCCGGGTCGGTGCGCGGCAGATGATTGAGGACGACGATCTCCCGCCCGGGGGCGATCAGGGGGGTGGGACCAGGCGCCGGCGGGTCATAACGGCTGACGGTGAGCCGACCATGGAGGGTCTGACCCTCCCGGCGCAGGTATTCATACGGGCAGCGGTGCCAGGCCTCCGGCAGGGCCGCGTCGAGGTGGAGCCGCACCCGCGCCGCCGACGCCAGCGCCGCGCCAAGCAGCCCGGCCAGCGCCGGTACGAGGACCTGGTCCAGGCCCCACCGTGCCCCCTGATCCCGCAGTTCCCTCAGGGTGGGCGGGATAGCCAGAAGACTGGGTTGAGTGAGGGACAGGGGGACACGCCCGTCGACACGCCGATCGTCTGCCACCCAGAGCACGGCATCGGCTCCGTCGGCCAGCAGCCAGACGTCCGCCACGGCCTGGGCGGGCAGCGTCACGACTGGCCGGCCAGCGGGTCGGGCAAACGGGCCTCGAACAGGCGCCCGCCAGCCTCATCCCGCACGGACAGGGTGAGACCCGCCTCGGCCCAGAGATCGCCGTCGGGCTGTAGGGCGTCCAGCCGCCGCTGCTGGGTCACCAGACCGTCCGCTTCCACCAGGGCGAGGGTCACCGGGGCCTGGCCGGGGGCGAGGGTGGCGTGAATCTGGACCGATTGCCCATCCGGCTCGGGGATCAGTTGCAGGTCCAGGGTCTCCCCCAGTTCGCTGACGCCGGATGTTCCCGGCCCCATGGCCAACACCGGCACCGGGGTCAGGGTCACCTGCCACTGGTCCGCCGCGTCGCGCAGGGCCGCCAGAGCTCGTTGCCACCAGGGGGCCGGTGTGGGTTCGGCCAGCTCGGCCAGCGCTTGCCCCGCCATGGCGCGGATATAATCCGCCACCGTGATGTAGAGTTCCTGATAGGCGTGCCGGGGATCTTGTTCATCCCCCAGGGGGGTACCGGTCACGATCAGGTGCCCCTCTGAGGTGGTGCGCTGGAGCAGCACGCCGGGATCCGCTTCCGGCAGCGCGCTGGTGTCCCCGAGCAGAAAATCCGCCGCCAGGGTCCGCACGGCGGCCAGGCGGGTGGGGGCAAGCTGTCCCAGCGCCCTGCTGGCCGCGGGGCAGTAGATATATACCGGATTGTAAACCTGGACCATGGCCACGCTGGGATCGACCGGGGCATCCTCCTCTTCCAGGAGCAGATCCCAATAGCTGGCGTAATCGGTCTCCGGGCTCATCAGCCAGCCGTACCAGACGCTGGGATGTTCCGCCGGTTCCGACAGAAGCACGGCCAGCGGCCGGGCCAGGTCCCAGTCCAGAGGCCCGCTGGGGGTGCGGGCGCTGTCGATCTGCAGGATCAGGCCCGGGCGGGGTTCCGGCGAGAGGTTGAGGGCATTGGCGGCCACGCGGGCCTCGATCTGCTCGGCAAGATGGGCGGGTAACGCCACCGCGAAATCCGGGGGCTGATCGCGGGGGGCGGGGGGCTCCTGCCGCCAGGCGGCGGCGTAGGCCTGTGCCGCGGGGTCCGCAGCGAGTGCGGCCCGGCGCTCCGCGGACAGGGTGGGGTCACCCTCCAGCCACCGCTGCAGCAAAGGCGGTGAGGGGTCGAACAAGGCGTCTTCAATGACGCTCAAGGGTGGGGCAAGTCGTCGCATGATCAATTCTCCTCGCTGCCAGCACGCGCGGCGGCTGGTGGCGGATACGCCCAAAGACAGGTTCTGGGAACCCTGACGCTGGCCAAGCCCCCCGCCGGGGGATCACGGTTCACGCTGTCGGGACTCATGCGGGCACCTGTGCGGCCTGATCATGTAACGCGACCAGGCAGAGCATTTGTAACGCCAGGGCCATCTCCACCCGATGATCCTGATCCACCGGGATTCCCAGGCTATCCAGCCATTGCCCCCGGTAACTGCCGCGGAAAACGGCGAGGGCCGCCTGCTCGCCCTTGGGTACCGTGATGCCCAGTTTGAGTGCCTTGTAATGGTGTGACGCAAGCTGGTGCCGGCGCCGGAGGGCATCCAAGGCGATCCCGTTTTCCGGGCAAAAATGCTCGCGTAAATAGAGCAAGATCCAGCCGCTCTCAGACCTGAGCTGTTCCCAAAGGCCCTGGCCCGTGAGGAAACCGCGGGCGGAGGCCAGGATCTCCGGGACCCACAGGCCGTAATGTTCACGCAAGGAGGTGAAGGTTTCATTCTCCTGGGGGTTCTGGCGCTTACCGGTCAATATCCCCCGCACCTCTTCGGCCACCAGGTCGAGGAGGTCCCTGGCAGGGTCCCGGCTACTCACGTGCAGTGGCTTCTCCTCCGCCCCCCCGAGAGCAGGCGGGGCATCTGCCGGGTCTGACGGGGGTACTTCCCCGCTATCCCGGCCGTCCTCATCCTGGCGGTGGCGCACATGAGGGGCTCTGAGCAAGCTAATGAGATAGCGGCGAAAGAAAACGGCCAAAGCACCCGAGTGATGAATTTCGCCTCCTTGAGCACCTCCCAGGAAGACCCTGTCCATGAAGAAATCGTGTATGAATTCTTCGCGTGTTCCGCGCAATGACTGGAGTTCCGGCCAGTGGCGATACTGCAGGAAACCATGGATCAATTGATACAACCGGGTCCATTCGGCTTTGGTCAGATTGGGACGCCGGGACCAGAGATCGCGCAAAGTCGCTTCCGCTTCCTGGCCGTTCATAGCGCAGCCCCCAGGTGGCGATTACGCAGCCAAGTGGCAATATTCTGACGCAGGTCTTCGGGCAGTATGCCTATTTCCTTCAGCTTGCTGGCGGTAACCACCTCCGGATGGGGACTCAGATAGCTGTAACGGAATTTGTTATTGCCATCCTTGACGGAACAGCGCCTAAGTTCGATGGGATAAAGGGCATCATCTGGTTTCCTGGTTGCCGGCAGCACATAGAGTCGATACTTCTCTTGTAACAACGACACCACGGGACGCGAGGTTACTGGTTCACCCTTATCTCGGCCGAAGACCAGTAGCGATTGCCAGGCCAGATAGCAATGGCCATGGACAGCCGCATGAAGGTGCATGTTACCTCCCCCCGGCCGGGGAATAGGGAAGGGAGGTGGCCTATCAAGGGGTGGCGGCCCGACGAAGGTAGGCCGCCTGACAAATGTGTCCATGCATGGTGTCTCCACATATCCCTCCTCATATGCGCAACAAAATGGAACGAAAGGATTGAGCGAGCCCAGCCTCAGCCGGCCAGCGACCCGTTGCGCGTGCCGCGCCCCGTTTGCCATTGCCGGTAAAAATCGAGCACCCGGCTCAGGTTGCTGAGGATCACGGTCAGGTCCCCCGCCGCCAGGGACTTGGGGATACGCTGGTCACGCTCAGCCAGGTGCACCGCCTCGTTGCCCAGGATGCGCAGGCAATGCAGGTAACTGTAGATCCACTTCGCCACGTCCGGGGAGCGGCCCAGCAACTCGATATTGCCAAAGGCGCTCTCGCCCGGCGTCAGGCCCAGATCCCGGCACAGCCGCTGGGACATGGCCTCGGCCGTCATGCGGCCGAAATTGCCGAACTGCTGGATCGAGGTGTGATGGTCCTGGCTCGGCAAGGCCAGGGCGAGGAACTCCAGCGCCTGCCTGATCAGTGGATCGCTTTCGCTTTTGAGGATCTCGGCGATGCGTGCCAGCAGGACCGCGCGCAACTCGGCAATCGCCTGGCGATAGTCGCCATCCTCAAAGGTGCGGCCCAGCACCTTGTCCATCGCCGCATCCCAGCCGGCGATCTCGTCATCCGCATGGACCACGAAGTTGATCTGCCGGGTCTGGCGGGACACCCGCAGCCAGTTGAGGGCGATCTCCAGCAAGGTCTGAATCGCCCCTTCCTTGGGGTAGTGGCGGGAGCCCCCCAGCACCGGCAGGGCGATCGTCTGAAAGCATTGCCCACCGAATTCCAGGGCCGCCAGGGCCGCGAAGGTCGCCTGTATCGCCTGACGGAAGGCCGCGATGGCCGCGGGGCCGTTTTCAAAATTGGCCGCCCCTGGCAAGCGCAGCATGAGCAGGTGCTTGAAGGGTGCCCTGGCGGGCGGGGTCAGGCGATAGACGCCCGCAGCGGACTGGTACCAGACCTGTTCCTGCTGGAGCTGGAAGGGCGAGTGCCCGGCCAGGGGGATGACCAGCCCGGCCTCGTCCAGCCCCAGATCCCCGTAACGTACTTCGAGCGCGTTCAGGACCGCACCTGTCGGCCACCCGCCCGCGTTGGCCGAGACGATCAGCAGATCCGCAGCCTCGGCGCAGATATCGCCATGCACCAGCCTGAACTCCCGGAAGCCATGGGGGGCTTCGATGGCAAGGGTGTTCACGACGCTGTTTTTATTCATTTCTAACCATCCTGGCTCCGGAGGGGCTTGCCACCTTTTTTTGTGCTGGGCGTTTTAAAAACCCGCCGCCGCTCTCGTTGACCCCGTATGCCTCACACGGACCACCGTCCGCCAGTGAGGCACCGCGCGGGGGGAGTAGGACACCGGATACCCGGGCCGCCCTCCCCCACGGGACCATCTCTTCATGGGAGCTACCGGATGCCAGCACATCAGTCCGTCATCGAGCGTCAGAATCTGCTTCTCAACATGTTGCCCGAGGGCGACCCCGGCAACTGTGGCGTGTTGGTCAACGATCTACTGGACAAGCTAGCCGGTCATTATGCCGGTCAGATCTATTCTAACGATCCGGCTGGCAAACGGAAGCTGCAACGGGATCTGAAATGTCTGGAGAATAATGAATGGGTGCGCTCGGCTCCTGCGCTGGAAAATGCGAAGCGGTTTGCGCGTGTCCCCCTCGAAGAGGACACAGAGATCGACGAATGGGCATTTGCGCGTCTGGTCGAGGGGCTCGGCGTCTATTGCAACAATGTCAGTCGCGCCCACCGGCTGGCGGCGGCCTTGCGGCGTTTGCAGTCTGTGGACGACGGTGGGCTGGAGCTCCCCGCCGATCGCTTTCAGAGCATCGGTGGAGGGGGGGTCCTCCTGCCGGCGGATTTCAACCCGGCGGTGCTGGCCGCTCTGCTGCGTGGCCTGGCGACAGGACAGATGGTCAAGGGGGTATATGTCAGTCAGGGTCAACGCACTGAGCTGACGCTGCATGTGCAGGCGGCGGTCGATCGTGGTCATGATCTGGTGATCCTGGCGGTGGACGAGGCCAGGCCGGCAAAGGGCGTGCAGCCCTTTCTGCTGCATCGTTTTGTCAGCGTGGAGGTGATCAGCAGGTCCGCTATTCGCCGGGCGGATTTTGACCTGGATCAGGCCATCCAGCAGGGACTGGGGCTGGCGGGTGAAGTCGCGGGCCACCCCGTCACGGTGGAATTGCTGGCGCGGGGGGCGGTGGCGGATCTCTTACGTGACTCTCCCCTGGGGCTCGATCAGCGCTGCTACGACTGTGAGGACGAGGACGATGGCTACGAGGCCCGTGTCATCGCGACGGTGACCCCGTCCGGGCACCTGTGGCACTGGCTGGCTGGCTGGGGGGCGGACATCAAGGTGATCGGGCCGCCGGCAGTCGCGGAGCTGCTGGCTCAACGGGCGACCGCCGCGGCGGCCGTGTATGAGGAAGAGGACTATCCGGGTTATCTGCCCCGGGTTGATCACGGCAATGCGGGCTTCGTCTCCCACCCGCGCTACAACTGAGCGGCTGATGCTGATCCGGGGTCTTCACCCGGATCAGCAACCCTCTGTTCAGCGTAAAACAGCGTCAGATTTCTGAGGTCTGCAATATGTCTATTCTTGGTATCCTGTTCATTGCTCTGATAATTGCCACGGTGATCTTCATCGGCAGAATGGCTTTAGCCGTCGCCGGAGTGTTCGTTGCGGGGATGCTATGGCATCTGGGTGAGTGGTGGAGCTATCCCCTCGCTGTGATTATCTTTTTTGGCATGATCTATGGCACTGACTTGTGGGATTAGCTGGACTGGCCTGCTCTTCACCGTTCCGTTGCAAGTGTTCACCTGATGATAGCGGTGAAGGAAAAGCCGTGTCCGTGGCGGATAATCCCAGGCCAAGCTGGTAAAAATGCTCTAGTGACGGCGAATGGCCTACGCCAGGAACGCCTCCTCCGCGGAGTTGCCGTTCACGACCCTACCGATGATCAGGTCGCGACGTTGGCGGATGAACGTCAGATAGTTGTCCTTTTTGGCCCGATAATGTGCAGACTGGCGCCTAACCCGTTACCTCGGGATAGTGGCATTCGCTACTGACAGGAAGAAACTGAATCAGGTGTAGGGGAGCATCAGACCGGCTTTTGTGGTCACCCTGCCCTTTGGGTAAGTTTCCGGCGGCATCCTTACCCTCGAGGACCCGAACCAGCGCGACTGCCACGGCACAGGGGTGATGACCCGGCAGGCCGTGAGCGGGAACCCTGGGCCGCTCAGCGTTCGCGGCAAACCAGCGGACCACGGGGTTATCGTTGAAGCCTCGCGCGAGCGAGGGCAGTCGCTCATGATGAATATTTCCAAGCCAGCCCGCGCCCGCCGCCATCATGCAGGAGCGCACCCCGCCATCGGGGGCGACATGCAGGTAGCGGGGACGATAGAAACCACGTAATCGACAGCCGGTCTGCCTTAAGCGCCCGGCCGCTGCCTGGGGCGTAACCATCGCATCGGGCCGCGCCGCGCCGCCGAGGTCCACCAGATCCGCCACCCCGACGGTGAGGCGATCGCAGGGCCGTCCGTTCCGGGCCTGGAGCCAGGCCCGCAGGCTTCCGGCCTCGCTGTCGGAGACCCCCGTGAGGATCAACTCGGTGGGCAGGGCGCGCCGCTCGCAGTGGTCGATCACCGCGACCACCGAGCGCCAGAGTCCGGGATACTGCGCGACGCGGCGGTCATAGCTCAAGGCGAGCATCGCCACCCCGGCGTCCTGGAGCCACGCGATCACGGCGTCGGCATCGGCGAACAACCGGTCGCCGATGCTGATGTGGCGGGCGCGACCCCACCAGCCATTGGTGTTCACCCGTACCGGGATACCCAAATTGGCCGTGGTCTCCAGCAGACGCGGAAGCGGACTGCCTGCACGCAGGATCTCGCCACCGCTGAAATTGATGCCGAGACCGACCCAGCCGAGCGCATGCGCGTCCAGGATCGCCTGGCGGATCGGCCCGGGCGCAGCCCAGCCGGTCAGGCCCCGTGCCCGCAGGTCGGCCTGTAGACAGTGGGCACAGCTTAGATTGCACCCGTAGGTCAGCTCGAAATTGATCCCTTCGACCCAGAGGAGGGAGGGCCGCGAACCATGCTGTTTCATCAATCTCCTCACTCAGACCACGGATGCCCGATTCGGGTAGCGCGGAGCGGCTTGCCTCCGGCGCCTGGACCCCAGGCGCTTCGACCAGGCTCACCCAGCCAGCAGGTCAGCGATGCATCCGCCACCCCACCCGGCCGGGCGCCGTTCGGGAAGGCGCCAAGATAGCAAGACGTTACGTCAAGCTTTGTCGCGACGGCGATGCATACTGCGCGGATCAACAGCCGGAGATCAACGCCCATGTCTCAACACGACCGTTACATGTCTCCGCGCGAATTGCTCAATCGCATCGGCCTCAGGGAGGACACCCCCTCGTTGCTGCTTGACGAGGATCTCGACACGTTCGATAAGGCTATTCAACAAACCAGCGAACCTGCTGGTCGACTGATACGAATGCCTCCATTCCGCGGCCACTCCTTGACACCGAATGGACCAACTTGTCTGCGGCCTTTCTGGCATTGGCGTCATCGTGTTTATCCCATTCTCTCCCACAAACCATCCCTGTGTGGGCTAACTACCATCCCGGCAAATCTATAAACCCCCATCCTCCCCTGCCAGGCGCTGCCAGTAGTTCCTGGACCATCCTGACGGGGTGGCTGGGCGGTTCTGGCGCACCTTATATTTCTCCCACTGGGATGCCTGGTCCAGGCACTATTAACAATCTGCGCTGAGCGGCAACTGGTAAACCACGTTGACTAACTTCTGTTGTGGCATGGTTCTTCGACGTGGCCATGAAAGTAAAGGTGTGGCATCATTGAACCTTAAGTGCCAACCGGGACAGGCTGCTCAACCAGGCAATCGCCTGATCTTTTCTAACCAAAGATCTCGACCAACCTCTCAGGAAATCAATCAATTATGGCAACTTGGAATACAGCTCTAGGGCAGCAAATAACGACCCCAAGCGGCATTGATATACCAAAAGACCGAAGCTGGCGAGATTTATTCTTTTTGTCGGATCTTTACGGCTGTGAACTTGAACGAGCCAACTTGGATTTCATTCGCCTCTTCTATCATCAACATCAACTAATTCCAGGCAAAGGTGGTAGAAATCCCAATCAAACTAATCTAACTGTCATACAAGAATTACAGAATAAGCTGAACGGACCATCGAAATTTAAAGAAGATGATCACCTAAATATTCAAAATCTCCGACGAATACTCTTTTATCTCACCGGACTGATTCCTAATGCGTACGTGAGCGCACCCGGTTGGAGCGTGAGGCCATTAAAAAGCAAATCCTTTGGAAATCCTGGTTATAACCCCAAGGCGCCCTGTGCGGTCCTTGGTTCCATAAATACTGGCTATAGCATAACAGGTATGCGAATCGGGGTATTCTACGTTCGTAATGAAGATATTAATGAGGGCTTCCACCTCTCATATGACTATACAGAAAAGACAGCCCCTGAAAATGCTATGGGCGGGAATGCATTTCATAGAGGTAATAATGAACATCCTTATAGACTACGATTCGGCGAAGTAAGTGCTTGCCTTGAAAATAACAATGTAACTTTGCGATTTACCAATAATAATGAAAATCAGTTGCTTGCCAGTTATTCGAAAGAGCTAAATGCATGGATTTCAAAAGTTGATAACAAGCCAAATAGGGAATATTTGAATACCAGGCTAACTGGTACAGAGCGACCAGACCGTATTCCTGTAAATAGCCCAATCTACCCAAAACTAATCGAGCTTCTGCAACTGCAAAAAAACTCAAAAAAAATAGGTTGTTAATTACTAGACCGCGACAGCAAATTACCGAAAAATCCAACCCCTAGTTTCTTCGATATTTCGCACCCTTCTTATTGCCCTCTTGCTCGACCTTGCCAGATGCGACGAGGGTTTTGATCGTAGCTAACCAGTCCGATTCACTGATACCTGACCGGATGACCAGGTCTGACTTGCCGCGCCACTGATGGTCTATTACCGCTAGGAGCTGCTCCGATACTAAATCCGCCATCGGTCCTGGTGCCGGCATTGTGGCTGCAGAGGCATTGGAGGTCCGACGCGGCGGGTCGTTGGGCACATCAGGTGGCTCGGGTGACAGGGCCTCTTCGCTGGCGATAATCTGTACCACCGGCTGCCGATGTTGCGGGCGCGGTCCCAGTTCGGTCACCGCGACGCGATGCTCACCCAGCCGCGCGCGCGCCACCTCGACCAGATGCGGATGGTGCGTTAACACGACCACCTGGGTTTCCGCCGCCAGCTCAGCAAAAGCCGCGAACGCGGCGCCGGCGCGTCGGTCATCAAAGTTCACCAGCACATCGTCAACGATGAGGGGAACCGTGCCGGACCGTTTGAGGTGATGTTCGATCCCCGCCAGACGCCATGCCAGCCAGAGTTGATCGCGGGTGCCGTCTGACAAGGCCGCGGGATAGAGCCGCGCGCCATTGGGGCGTAACGCAACGACATACACCACGTCGTTATGGGTCTCCAGATCGAGCCGCTCGAACTCCCCGTCGGTGAGCATCTGGAAGAAGTGTCCGGCTCGCTGAACCAATTCGCCCTCGCCGCTCGCTCTGGCTTCGTCCACGGCCAGATCGAGCAAGGCCTTGGCCAGCGTGAAAACCACCGTTTCGTCGGTCAGTCGGGCGATTTTCGCCAGCACCTGCTCACGCTCGTCGGCAAGCACCGCGGCATCCGCATCCCCGCGAATCTGCTCCCACGCCTTCTTGGCGGTGGCTCGCTCACCCACCCGGTGATCGTAGGGTATTTGTAAAGCCTTGCTCTCATGATCGATGCTGTCCAACCGGGCAGCGATCTCATCCGGCGAACCCGCCGCGGCCCCCTCGGCGCAGAGTTCGTCCAATGACAGTCCATCGCCCCCCTCCACCAGCAGACGTTCGAGGTCCTCGAGCCGTTCACGCAACTCCTGGACCGCACGGGTGCGTTCACTCACGGTGTCGAGATCATCCATGGCAACGCCAACGCTGGCCGCGATCCGCTCCAGTTCCTCGACCCGCCCGGCCAAGGCCAGCATCTTGTCGGCCTGGTCCCGACGGATGTCGTCAAGCTCCCCCGTGAGACGGCGCCGGTCATCGCGCGCCCTGGACTGCGCCTGCCAGGCTCCCTCGAGGGTCCGAATCGCAGCCTCGCCGCCGGGGGCATCCTCGGCATCCAGGAGTGAGAGCAAGGCGTCGATGCGTTGGTCGACCCGTTTCTTGCGGACCCGCGCCAGTTCGACCTGCCGCGCCACCTCAAGTCCCTGGTTATGCTCGTCGGCGAGCGCCGCGGCCCGGGCGTGTAGCGACAAAAAATCCTGATCGGGCTGTGGCGGGCGGCCATTGGCGGTCAGGGCCTCCACCAGTCTTTTGCGACCCGCTGCCAACCGCTCAACCGCTTGTTCGACATAAGCCTCCTTGGCGCCCAACTCGGCGATGGCCCGGGTCAGTTCGAGCCAATCGTTTCGCCAGTTCGCCATCTCCTCCGGCGTACCGACCCGCACGGTCACCCCCTGCCACAGGGACTCCCAGGCCTCGGCCGCCGGAGCCAGCAGGGCTTCGAGCGCGGCTAGCTCCTTCAGCGCTTCCAGCCGGGCTGATTCCCGCTCCTGGACTTTTGCCCGCAGACTCTGCACGGTCGCGGCGCGCTCCGTGTCATTGAGCACCGCATCGACCAGATGGTCGAGGTTGTTCAGGGCAGCATCCACGCGTTCGGCCGCCTGGTTGCGGTTGGACGAGCCAGTGTCGGGCTCTCGTCCCTCCACGAACCACTGGCGCACAAAGCGCCAGCCCTCGTCACGTTCGACCCGCGCCGTCCCGATCTCCGCCATGCTCGGCACCGGCTGCGCCTTGGAGACCTCCGCGATACGGCGCTGGGCCGCGGCAATCGCCGCGTCATGGTCATCGACCATCCGGCGCAACCGGGCGCGCTCCTGACTCCGGTCAATCTTCTCCCGCCTCACCCGCTCGATCGCCTCCGTGGCGGGGACCGGCAGTGAAGCAACCGCCTCCTGCGCGACGGTGATTCCCAGACGTGACACCGCCCCACTAACCGCGGCACGCCGACCGGCGAGATCGACTTCCGCCTCAGGCAGACTGGTGGCGAGCGCGTTCATCGCCGCGAGATCGGTCACCGCCGCCAGCAGCACCTCCGGCCGCGGCAGTTCGTCCCGGGTTTCGAGCGCGATCTCGTGATTCCGGATCAATTCCAGGTCATGGCGATAACTCGCGAGTTCCTCCACCAGTGCCTGGACATCGGCTGAGTGGCCCAGCAGTCGCTCATCGTTGTTGATTTGCGCCAGTCGGGCCTCGCGTCGTTCGCTCTCTCCGCGCAGACGGTTCAGGTCGGTCACCAGCTCTCGGTGTGCTTGCCTGGTGCTGGCGAGCCCCTCGAGATGCTCCGGGGACAGGATCGGACCCGCCGCGAGGAGGGTCTCCACCTCGCCACGCAGGCGTTCTCGTTCGGCGCGATTGGGGGCGGAGCCCTTGATGCGCCTGAGGCGTGTCTCTTTGACCTTCAATGCCTCGCGCTCAGCCGCGAGGTTGCTGATCTCGGCGTCGAACCGCGCAATGGCATCGCGCTGCTTGGCCCAGACATCGGCCGTGATCGTCAGAGCGTGGAGCTTGCCCTCGACATCGCGCAACCGACCGAGCTCCTTGACAAGCAACTGGGTCTGCCCTTGAGGCTTAAAGCGTTCGTCGATCTGCCGTTGCAGCCCTGAGGAGATCCCTTCCACGTTACCCCCACCAAAGGCAGCGCCAAAGACGATCCGGCCCAGGCCGCCATCCGACTGGAGCAACGCGACTGCATTTCGCCGCAAGGCGTCGTGGTCGAGGCAGAAGAGATGGTCGAACAGATCGGGACTGACCTTCACCAGATCGCGAAGGTCTTCATCAGCCAACTGACTGCCATCAGCGCGAAACGCCTTTTTGCCTCCCTGCCGACGCAGCAGTATCTCCCCTTCGTCCGTGGTGAGCAGCGCCGCGAGCGACGTGTCCCTGGTGGGTCTGCCAGCCGTGATCCGGTCTGACGTGCCAAAAAGGGCCAGCCGCAACGCCGACCGCAAGGTCGATTTGCCGGCTTCATTCGGTCCGACGACGAACATCAGCCCGTTCTGGGGATGATCGAGGTTGATCGTGAGCCCCTCGAAGTGACCGAATGCCTGGAGTTCGAGTTGACGGATACGCATCACTGGGCCTCCAGCATGGCCGTGAGTAGATCGGCTGCCTGTGGGAGCCGTTCCCGGACCAGCTTGACCGAGTCAAGCCGGGATGGCGTGTCCGAACCCAGGCGTGGCAGCGTCGCTTTCAGTTTGGTATCGAGATTGGCCAGCTTGTCAGCCAGTTTTGCCGCCAACGCCTCCTCATCGAGCGCGCGTGCGAGCAAGCGCTGGATCGCCTCCACGGCTTCTGACTCGGCGGCCCCAGTCGCCCGGGGCGGCCGGGTCTGATCGACAAGTTTTTCCACCCATACGTCGCGCTCGGCGGTGGTCAGCCGGGTAATGATCGACAACCGCAGGGTCTCGAGTCGCTCCTGCAACTTCCGCCGCACCTCCCCGGAACCGGTCAGGACAATACGCACGGCCAGGGGGCGACCGGCCCGGGCACGCGCCGCGGTCGCGGCGCTAACCCCAGCCTCGACGGCGTCGTCAAGGCTGGCGAGCGCCGCGATATCGATCTTCACTTCGTCCCAGCGGGCGGCATCAATGGGAATGTGAGCGATGTCGAGCACCCGATCGCCGTCGGTCTGGATGAGGCTAACCCCTTTCGCCCCCGTCTCGCGGGCGTTCCGACCCTGGGTATTGCCGGGGAAGAGCACATGCGTGGCGCCATGGACGGCTTCCTCGCGCTGATGGACATGCCCCAGGGCCCAGAGGTCATAGTGCTTGGCCCGCAGCACCTCGACCTGACAGGGGGCATAGTTGGCATGGCCGGGTCGGCCGTCGAGCGAGGTGTGCAGGAGGCCGACATTGATCAGGCCCGGCACCGCCGGTGGAAAACCGGCCGCGAGATCCTCGCTCACCACGCGGTCGCGATAGCTTTGGCCATGCACCGCCAGGGGGTGGTGGTTTGAGCACCGGGTCTGGGGGCGATCGGCGCCAAAGACGTGCACGCCAGGGGGCACCGGCAACCGATGGGTCAATTGGCTCTCGGCGTCGTGGTTACCATGCACCACGTAGACCTCGATCCCCGAGGAGGTCAGTCGGTCGAGCTGGCCATTCCACCACAGCCCCGATTTGACCTCGTGCCAATCCCCATCGAAGACGTCGCCCCCGATCGTGACCACATCGACCCGTTCCCTGATGGCCAAAGCGACAAGATTCTCCACCGCCTGGCGGGTGGACGCCCGCATGAGATCGACAGGCGCCCCCTCGTAGCGCTCGATCCCCTTCATGGGTGAATCGATGTGTAAATCCGCCGCATGCAACAACCTCATATCAATCTCCCCCCACCCTTAGAAATGTCCATGCTTGTTCATGATGCCAGCCTGCGCTGCCCCTCTTGGGCACCGGTACGTCGTGATTATCACGCCCAGGGAAGCGATCGGCCAAAAAAATCCCCCGAGGCCGGGGGATTTTGGTTGTCAACCCGTCCCTGACCCTTCTGCCGCCGTCATCGCGGACAGGTGATCAGAGACGCCAGCAGATTGCCATGTCCGACCATGCAATAGCTCGCATCCTTCGTCTCATTGCTTTGCGGATAGTAGTAGCCCACGACCCGATACGAAGCATCCTTGCCCACCTGCCTGCCGTCATACTCCGTCTCGATATAGCCGATCGTGCGATAGCTGCTGTCTTGCAAAGTCTGCGTGCTCATAAGTCGCTCCCGTGGAGAATTGAGGTGAGGTTGAGGGTTCAGGCGGCGGGTCGTGTTGATCCGCCTGCCTGATGGGGTGTAACTCTACCGACACCGGGCGTCAGACCTTGTCGTGACTCCGGCAGCTTGTTCGGTCGGTGTCCGGTCCCCGCCCCCCTGGTTGAAGGTGTCAGATAGAACATGGTTACCTGTGATAACGGTGAGTGGGAAGCAGTGCCCCGGGCGGATGGCCCAGGGCCAAGC
>JAGVUH010000366.1 GCA_019136395.1 Gammaproteobacteria bacterium | reverse complement strand
GGGGGCCCCAGCCATCCTCCTCAGCCACTCGCCGGAGATTTATCGCCACGCCGCGCATGCCGGCTTCCGACTCATGCTCTGCGGCCATACCCACGGTGGCCAGATCTGCCTGCCCGGGGGCATCGCCCTGACCTTCAACGCCGCCTGCCCGCGGCACCTGGGGCGGGGCCCCTGGCGGTGGGGTGAGCTTCAGGGTTACACCTCGGTGGGGGCCGGCGCCTGCGTGGTGCCGGTACGGTTCAATTGCCCGCCGGAAATCACCGTCCACCACCTGGAGGCAGCCGACTGACCTGGCCGTCGGTCAGCGTGGCGGGATAGTCCTCCTGCTGGCACGGGCAGAGGGGATAACTCGCCGGCAGGCGCGAATTGGCATGTTCGCCGTGCGAGGGTGGCGGGGATGTTTGTCCGCCAGGCGAGGGCGGCGGGGATGCTAAGAGGTCACCTTGGCCGAGGGCGAAGACGTAGTCGCGGCCTTGGCCGTGGTGGACTTCTGAACACCGCCTTTGTCAGCGCCACTCTTGTCAGCGCCGCCCTTGTCACCGCCCGTCTTGGCGGTCTCGCCAGCGCCCCCCTCCTTGGCGCCGGCCTCCTTGCCAGCCTTGCCACCCGGTTCCTTGCCACCGGACTCATGCAGGTTCTTCTTGCCGGACTTCTTGAAATCCGTTTCATACCAGCCGCTACCCTTGAGACGGAAGGCCGCGGCGGAGACGAGCTTCTTCAGGCTCGGCTGACCGCACTGGGGGCAATCCACCAGCGGTGGGTCGCTGATCTTCTGCAGGGCCTCCAACTGATATTCACAGTTGTCGCACCGATATTCGTAAAAGGGCATAACGAAACCTCTTCAGCATGCCCAGGTGACCTAGCGGGCCCAGGCGGGGAACGGCGCGATCTTAGGGATTCTGGCGAGGATTTCAAGCAACATGCGTCTCGTCGCCAAGATCGGGGCAAGGGCCGGCGCTGGCGGCCTCATTTCCCCTCCACTATTATCGGCTTCTTTCCACGCTCCTGGACCTGGGGGTGGGAGACAAGGAACCGCATCCTTGGATACCCCTTTTTTCGCCCGATATTGCCCGATGAGCTAGTTCCAGGGAGTTCCGGAGATATCCCTCTCCGCGTTCATCCTTCCCCGGAGAAACCCACTTTCCGAATTCAACTTTACGTTCAAGAGCGGAGACCTCTCATGCACAAGATCCTCGCCACGCTGGTTCCGGCCCTGCTCCTGCTGGGACTGGACGGAACCCTTGCCCATGCCCAGCCCGCCCCGGTGATGGCGGCCCCGGCGGCGCCTGCCCTGCGCAGCACCCCCCTTGATCTCGACGAGCGCGAGTTGGAACGGGCCATCACCGAGGGCCAGGCGCAAGGCCAGGTTCCTAGCACGGAATGGGCCATCGCCCCGGCACCGGGCCCGGCGGCGGGACCGCAACCCGCCCCGGGCAGTCTCCCAGCGCCCTACCCCGCCCCCGCGCCCGTCGTGGCGCCCCCTCCGCCCAGCCCAGCGCCGGTGGCCCCCGTCAACACCGCGACCGTCCCCCATATCAGCGGGGGCGTCGGCTATGACGAGCGCGCCCACCTGGAGGCGGTCAAGTCCCAGTACAACCTTAGATTGCTCTTCGCCATCAGCGGCGCGGGCAGCTACCTGTCCGGAGTCAAGGTCCTCATTCAGGACGCCCGGGGCCAAACCGCCCTGGAGACGGTCTCCAATGGCCCCTGGTTCTTCGCCCAACTGCCCCCCGGCGCCTACACCCTGACCCTGGACAATCAGGGACAGGTGCAAAAGCGCTCGGTCAACATCCTTCCCCAGCGGGCCACCGAGGAAAATGTCTACTGGACCGCGGCCCCCCAGGACGGTCAACCGGTCCCCCCAACTGGCTGGAATGTTCAGCCTCTGCCCGCCAGTCCTGGCGCGGGACCGGGTGATTATGGCGCGCCCGCCCCGACCGCGGCGCCCCTCAGCCCCCGTCGGACCTCCACCGGCATCCCCTACCTCACCGGAGGGGTGGATCCGGAAGAGCGGGCACGGCTGGAGGCCTCCCAGGGCCAGTTCAACCTGCGGCTCAACTTCATCATCAACAATGCCGGCGACCGGCCCTTCCGCATCCAGGTGCGGATTCAGGACCTGGCGCGCCGGACGACTCTGGTGGAGACCGAGGCCAATGGCCCCCTCTTCATGGCCCAGTTGCCCCCGGGCCACTACCGGTTGACCCTCAATTACAGCGGTCAGGAAGTCCAGCGGGAGATGAGTGTGCCTGGCTATGGTGCGGCCAGCGCCTCCTTTGAGTGGACCCACTGACCCTCAGGCACCCCCTGACCCGGTGGACCGGTATGCTCGGACTTTCCGCGCCGTGGTTCATAACCCACCGCCCACCGGGCACCCCCGAATCGGTGGACCTGCTGCGCCGGCGCGGCTGAGAGACGGGTGAACCGCGCTCAGCTCACCCGGCGCAGGACTAGGACCCCCGCCAAGGCGAAAAGCGCCACCGGCAGGGTGGCGGCTAGCCAGGCCCCCAGACCGAAATGCACCGCCAGAAAGAAGAAGGCGCGGCTTACCAGGTAATAGGCCAGCCCGATCATGACCCCAAGGAAGAGCCGCACCCCCAGGCCGGTGCTGCGGGCGGAACCGAAGAGGACGGGAATCGACAGCAGGATCATGGTCAGGATCAGAAAGGGATGGAC
>JAGVUH010000696.1 GCA_019136395.1 Gammaproteobacteria bacterium | reverse complement strand
GCCGAACAGTTATTGGTCAGGTCTGATACCGGGCAGCAGGAGGGCATCCTGATGGCCGACCCGGATGCGCAAGAGGCCAGTGGCGTTCTGGGCCAGGCGCGCCTCGCGCCACGCCACGATCATGGTCATCAGCCTGGCGGCATCCAACCGCGTCGCCGTCCGCCGCCCCTGCCCTGACCGCTCCACCCGAGCATGCGGACGCCCCGGGTATCCCCCCGACGTCCCTCCTGCCTGATCCGCCTGCTCCATCGCCGCCGTCGCCCATCCCTGGATCAGGGCCTCGGCCAGGGCCGTATCCCCGCTTCCCAGCACCCAGTCGCTGGCGCCGACCTCCATTTCGAAGCCCAACTTCGCCGCCAGGTTGGCCAGGTAGGCGGGGGCCTGGGGTCCCAGTGCCGGACCCAGGCCCTTGTCACGGCGCTGGTGGGCATTGAAGAGGGCGATCAGGGTCCCGTCAAGGGGGTGGGCGGGGGTGAAGTCCATCCGACCATCGTAGGTCAGGGCCAGCAACAGGGGCGAACCGGCCTTGGCGCAAGCCCGCAGCAGCCCGCCAAGCCAGTCCGCCGAGACCAGATCCAGCAGGGCGGAGGCGGTCACCAGGGTGCCGGGGGTCAGAGTCGGCGCGCCAATCCCGGCAGTCAAATCCCGCCGCCGGGTCCTTACCGACAACTCCAGACCCCGCGCCCATTCCTCCCCGGTCCGGGTACGGAGTTCCAGTTCCGCCAGCAGCAAGGGATCCTTGTCCAGGCACAGCCATTCCTGTAAGCGCCAGGCCAACACTCCGGCGCTGGCACCCAGACGGGGTGCGAGGTAGCGGAGATTGGTCCCCGTGCCGCAACCCAGATCGAGGATAAGCCGGGGGGGACCGATCCGGGCGCGGTCCGCCCTGGTCGGGGAAACGCTCGCCACGCCGCCTGGGGCACTGGCGGCTCTGGCAGCGGGTGCGGGCCATCGGGCCAGGAGTCGGTCCACCAGGTGGCCGGCCCGGGACCGGGCATCCACCGGCTCCCGCAGCGCCAGCCAGTCGGCGCTGAAATCACCCATCTGCGACCTCCGCCCGCCCCACCGCCAACAGCGCGGTGGCGAAGGCGGCGCTACTTTGCTCCCAGGTGGGCAGACGCAGCCCCGCGGCCCTGGCGCCCAGGGTCAAGCGCCGACGCAGGCCGGGATCCTCTAGCAACCGGAGTAGGGCCCCTGCCAGGGCCTGGGCATCCTCCGGAGGGACCAGCAGCCCGGCCTCCGCCGGGACCGTATCCTCCAGCGCGCCGGCGCGGGTGGCGAGGATCGGCAATCCATGGGCCAGAGCCTCGGCGCAGACCATGCCATAGCCCTCGAAACGGGAGGGCAGGACGAAAAGATCCGCCGCCGCGTAGTGCCTGCCCAGGTCCTCGGCGGGGAGGGGGCCGCGGAACGTCACCCGCCCGCCCAAGCCCCATTCCTCACACCAGCCCAGGAGGGACTTGGCCCAGGCGGGATCCAGGTCGTGACTGCCGATACAGTCCAGATGCCAGCCATAATCCCTCAGCCCCGCCAGTGCCCGCAGCAAGAGGTCATGCCCCTTGCGGGGCGTGAGGGAGGCGACGCACAGGAGCCGCAAGGGCCGTGGCGCCGTCAGACCGCCGAAGATCGCTGGAGTCCCTGGCCCTGTCGCAGACGCTGGTGAAATCGCTTGCGCCACATCCCAAGGCTGATCCTGATTCTGATCATGGCCTTGCCGACCATCTTGATGGGTTGCGATCGCCCCGTCAGGTGCCACAACCGCCTCCATCCCCGGCTCCACCACCCGCACCCGATCCGGGGTCACTCCCCAGCCCCCGGCCTCGGTAAGCAGCCGCGCGGTGAAGCGGCTGGTCACCAGAATCAGCCGCGCCTGGGCCAGGGCGTGGATCTCACTTTCACGCAGGGCCGACGCCAACTCGGTCGACAGGCCGGTTTCGAGGGCCAGGGGATGATGGACCAGGGCCACCAGGCGCAGCCGCCGGCCCACGGCCTCCGCCAGGTCCGGCAGGGCGCCATAGGCCAGGCCATCCACCAGCACCAGTTCCCCGTCGGGGATCGCCGCCAGGACCTGGGTCGCCTGATACAGGGCCGCCGGGGTGGGCAGGGGGAAACTGGCATCCAGGGGACAATGCCTGACCCGCCAGCCCAGGTCAGTCAGCCCCGCCAGGATGCGGCGATCGTAACGGTAGCCCCCCGTCGGGCTATCCAGATCCCCCGGGATCAGCGCCCACAGCCGTGGTTGGTCCTCACCTGTAACCTGAAAGTACCCGCCACTTTCAGCAGTCGGAGTGGCTGAGGACCTTTCACGCTGATTAGGAACGGCGTGGGCAGGTTGGTCTTTCTCTTCACGAGCAGGGTGGGTTATTTGGCCCTCCTCCCCGGCAAGGTCGTAAGCGGTCTGCATGTCAGGCGGCATCTTGCGACCCCTGGCCCCGTGACCAGCCACCACGCCCGGTCGCCAATAGCGGGATAAGGTTCATGCGGCACCCCGGGCCAGGTCGCCCTCAAAGGCGGCCCAGGCTACATGCGACTCGTGCAATACCACCCGCAGGGATTGGATATCCCGGGCCGCCCCACCCAAGTCCCCGGCGACGATACGGGCCGCCATCTGGTCGAAGACCCAGCGCGCCAGGAATTCAGTGGTGGTGTTCTGGCCGCGCAGGGCGGGGTGCTCG
>JAGVUH010000164.1 GCA_019136395.1 Gammaproteobacteria bacterium | reverse complement strand
GGGTTCATGCCGGCGGCGACGGCCTTGAGGCCTTCGCGGACCATGGCCTGGGCCAGGACGGTGGCGGTGGTGGTGCCGTCACCAGCGACGTCGGAGGTCTTGGAGGCGACCTCCTTGACCATCTGGGCGCCCATGTTCTCGAACTTGTCCTTGAGCTCGATCTCCTTGGCGACGGAGACGCCGTCCTTGGTGACGGTGGGGGAGCCGAAGGACTTCTCCAGCACCACATTGCGACCCTTGGGGCCCAGGGTGATCTTGACGGCATTGGCCAGGACATTGACACCAGCCATCATGCGGATACGGGCGTCATCGCCAAAACGAACGTCTTTTGCGCTCATACTACTGATTCCTCAAGTTATTTTGATGCGATTCCGGAACGGGTGGTGAATAGGATCACCCTTATTCGATGACGCCCATGATGTCGTCCTCGCGCATGACGAGGTAGTCCTCGCCGTCGAGCTTGACCTCGGTGCCGGAATACTTGCCAAACAGGACGCGGTCTCCGACCTTGACCTCCAAGGCGCGGACCTGGCCGTTGTCCAGGGGCTTGCCCTGACCCACGGCGATGATCTTGCCCTGGATCGGCTTCTCGGTGGCGGAATCGGGGATCACGATACCGCCGGCGGAGGTGCGCTCCTCTTCCATACGGCGAACAACGACGCGATCGTGTAGGGGACGAATGTTCATCGAGAACCTTCTCCTGAGTGGAACTAATGGGATGGGATGAAAGTTAGTTGACCGCCGGGGGCGAAGGACCCGCCGCTGATGGACGGTCAAGTGGTATGGTGCCGTCTTGTTAGCACTCACCCTTGGCGAGTGCTAATGATAGGGGCTCACTCTGGTCTGTCAAGGGCGGAAGGCCGAGAGGATCAAAGAACGGATGGACGAAAGAGCGGAAGTGGTTGGCGGGAGAGAGACTCCTGAGGGTTACACCTCAATCAGGGCTCGCGACGATAGTCACCCTCGATCACCCGGGGCCCGGCCGAGGTTGCCTGACCGGCCCCCACAGGCAGAACGGCGACATAGCGCCGGATGAGGTGCTGGCGGAGTGGCGGGATCAGCAACAGAAAGCCGATGGTGTCGGTGACGAATCCCGGCAACAGCAGAAAGAGCCCGGCGATCAGGAGCAGGGCGCCATCCAGGACGGCCAGGGCCGGCGGTTCGCCCTGGTCCTTGATCTGGCGCACCCGGGCCAGGACGGCAAATCCCTGGTGACGGACCAGGTAGCCGCCCAGGGCCGCGGTGAAGAGACTGATGCCAATGGTGGGCAGGACCCCGATCTCGCTGCCCACCTGAATGAGAAAATAAAGTTCCACCAGCGGAACCCCGACCAGCACCAACAGAAACAGGATCAAGCGCATCACCCCTATAATGATCAAGATTAAACTGACAAGCCCCGGGCACAGTGCCGGGGCTTGCAGTACTCGCGTTGTCCTACAGGTTACCAGAGCATGACCGACACCGCCCCTCCCGCCCCCCTGCTGCTGGCCTACTGCACCGCGCCGGACCTGGAGACGGCGGACTACCTGGGAACCCGACTGGTTGAGGAAGGACTGGCCGCCTGCGTCAGCCTGCTGCCCGGCATCCGCTCCCTCTATCGCTGGGAGGGGGAACTGCGGCGTGACGCGGAGGTCCTGTTGCTGATCAAGACCCGGGAGGCCCTGTTTCCCGCCCTGGCCGCACGCCTGCGTGAGTTGCATCCCTATGACCTCCCGGAGATCATTGCCTGCCCGATCAGCCAGGGCCTGCCCGACTATCTAGAATGGGTCATCGCATGCACCGCTTCCGCCGCCTGAATCCCTCCCTCACCACTTTGCTGCTGCTCCTGGCCTTGCTGGCGGGAGGTCCGGCCTGGGCCGAGGAAGAATTTTTACCGCCTGAACAGGCCTTCCCCCTGGTCGCTGAGGCGGAGGGGCCCGGTCAGGTGGTCCTGAACTGGTCAGTCGCCGAGGGTTATTACCTTTACCGCAACAAGTTCCGCTTCCGCGGCCTCACCGCGGGGATCCGCCTCGGAGAGGCGGATATTCCCCCGGGGGAATCCCGCCACGACGAATTCTTCGGCGAGGTCAAGATCCTGCGCGGCGCGATCGAGGTCTGGCTGCCGATCGATCGGAGCCCGGGCAGTGGCGACCGCCTGGACTTGGAGGTGAGTTCCCAGGGCTGCGCCGACGCCGGTTTCTGTTATCCGCCCCATCGCCAGACCCTGGCCATCGCCTTGCCACCCCTGGCCCGCGTTCCTGACGCCGCGGCCGGGAACAACGCCTCCACCGCGGGTGATATTTCCCCAGCGGGACGGACCTCCGCCGCGCCAGACGCCGCCCCCATTGCCGCTTTGCCCGCTGATTCACCGGCCGTTTCGCCGGCCCGCCCGCCGGCCACTAATCCATCCCCCCCGCTGGCGGTTTCTTCATCCCCTCCGCCGTCCACTGCTGCCTCCGCTTCGCCGTCCGCTGCCCTGACACCCGTCCCGGCGTCCGCATCACCCAGCGGCGGCAAGGCGGGGCTCGCTCAGTCCCTGGGTCTGGGGGCGGCCGGTGACGAGCAGGGTCTGCTACCCGCTGAAGAGGCCTTTCGCCTGGCCATCGAACCCATCGCTCCCAATCGTCTGCGTCTGCGCTGGACCATCGCCCCCGGGACCTTCCTCTACCGGGACAAATTGGCCCTGAAACTGGAAG
>JAGVUH010000321.1 GCA_019136395.1 Gammaproteobacteria bacterium | reverse complement strand
TCCGGGGAGGACCCGGGACTCGGTGCCTGGCGAGAGCCTTGTCGTCCGCCGCGCGCGGGCCTATTCGTCGTGTCTGAACCCGGAAATCCCTGCCTCATGACCCCCGCCGACCTCAAACCCGTCCGCGACCACATCGCCTCGCGCATCATCGGCCAGCATAGCTTCATCGATAGCATGCTCATCTGCCTGCTCAGCGATGGCCACCTGCTGGTGGAGGGCATGCCGGGCCTGGCCAAGACCACGGCGGTCAAGGCCCTGGCCGAGTCCCTGGAGGGCGACTTCCACCGCGTCCAGTTCACCCCGGACCTGCTGCCCTCGGACCTCATCGGCACCGACATCTACCGTCACGAGAAGGGCGAGTTCGAGTTCCGCCCCGGCCCGCTCTTCCACAACATCCTGCTGGCCGACGAGGTCAACCGCGCCCCGGCCAAGGTCCAGTCGGCCCTGCTGGAGGCCATGGCCGAGCAGCAGATCACCGTCGGCCAGCGCACCTACCCCCTGCCCAAGCTGTTCATGGTCCTCGCCACCCAGAACCCGGTGGAGCAGGAGGGCACCTACCACCTCCCCGAGGCCCAGCTCGACCGCTTCCTGATGGAGGCGGTGGTGGATTACCCCAGCCGCGACGAGGAGCTGAAGATCCTGGAACTGGACCTGGCCCAGCAGAAGACCACCCATCGGGCCCCGCCGAAGAAGCTGACCCAGGCGGAGCTGTTCGCCATGCGCCGCGACGTGGCCGGCCTCTACCTTGACCCCAAGCTCAATGCCTACATCGTCGACCTGGTGCAGGCGACCCGTAATCCCCGCGTCTACGACCCGGATCTGGGCCGCTGGTGCCGGTTCGGCGCCTCCCCCCGCGCCAGTATTGCCCTGGCCCGCTGCGCCCGGGCCCGCGCCTGGCTGGATGGCGATTCCTTCGTCGCCCCGCATCACATCCAGGCGGTGGCCCCGGAGATCCTGCGCCACCGCCTGCTGCTCACCTTCGAGGCGGAGGCGGAGGGCATCACCACCGACGACTTCATCAACCGCCTGCTCAACCTGGTCGCCATCCCCTGAGCCGCACTGAGTGGACCCGACGGCATGGACTTGACCGCACTGACCTGACCTGTACCGAGCTGACCTGGCCCAACCTTGAGCCTCTACCCCCGCCTTGACGACCTGCTGGAGCTGCGCCACCAGGCCCACACCCTGGGCCTGCCCTCGCGCCATCTGGTCAACTCGACCTTCGCCGGCCTCTATGCCTCGGTGTTCCGTGGCGCCGGGGTCAATTTCGAGGAGGTGCGGGAGTACGCCGAGGGTGATGACATCCGCTACATGGACTGGAAGGTAACGGCGCGCATCAACGAGCCACACCTCAAGGTCTTTCGCGAGGAGCGGGAGCGGTCGGTGGTGCTGTGCGTGGACAAGGGGCCGCACATGAGCTTCGGCACCCGCGGCACCTTCAAGTCCGTCCAGGCGGCCCGGGCCGCCGCCCTTATCGGCTGGGCGGCCAGCCGGCTCAACGACCGGGTCGGCGGCCTGGTGTTCGGCGACCCCCTCGCCGGCCTCCAGCACTTTCGCCCCGCCCGCGGGCGGCGTGCCCTCTGGCAACTGTTGCGCGCCCTGACCGTCCCCGGCGCCGAGAAGGAGGCATCCATCGACTGCCTGGGCATGGCCCTGCGCCGCGCCACCAGTGGCATCCCCACCGGCTCCCTGGTCTTCATCATCGCCGATCTCAATCGCGACCCCCTGGAGCTGGAGCCCATCCTCGGCACCCTGATCCAGCGCAACGCCGTGGCCCTGATCCCGGTGGACGACCCGGCGGACTGGGAGATCCCCGCCATGGGGGTGACCACCTTCACCGGTACCGATGGCACCTTGATCGAGATCGACACCGACGACCCCCAGGCGCGCCAGGAATACCTTGAGACCTGGAAGGAGCGCCGCACCATCCTGCGGGCCATGGCCTATCGGCTAGGGGTCCCCCTGCTGCCGGTGCGCACCGACGAGGAGATCCACCTGTCCCTGATCCATCACCTGGAACAGCGCGCCCGGGTGCGGGCGGTCTGAGGCGGCGCCGTGGCAACCACAACCCCTAGCGTCCCTCCCCAGGCCCCGCCCGAGATCCTCTCTCAGTTACGGGACATCCGCGGCCTGGACCCGGTCTCCTGGTGGCCGCCGGCCCTGGGTTGGTGGCTGGTGGCGGGGGCACTGGTGCTGATGCTTTATCTGGCCTGGCGCTACCGGGCCAGCCTGCTGCTGCGCATCCCGCCCATCCCGGTGCTGCGCATCGGTAACTGGCGCTGGGACGCCGGTCGCCAGTTGCGCGACCTGCGCCAGCGGGCGGCCGCCCAGGACCCCAAGCAGACCGCGGTGGAGCTATCGGAGCTGCTGCGTCGCGTCGCCATGGCCCGGCTAGGGCGCGAGGCCTGTGCCGGCCTGGTCGGTGAGGCCTGGCTGGCCTGGCTGGCGGAGCAGGACCCCAAGGGCTTCGACTGGCGGACCCGGGGGCGGCTGCTGCTGGACGCGCCCTATGCCCCCCCGGAGGCGATTGCTCATGCCCGAGCCATGGCTCCCGCTCCCGCTCCCGCTCCCGCTCCCGCTCCGACCCCACTCCCGAAGGCGGCCGATCGTGGGGACTGGCTGGCGCTGATCGACGCCGCCTACCAGTGGGTCCTGGTGGAGGACAGGCGCCGTGTTTGAATTCCACTGGCCC